>JACQVA010000063.1 GCA_016210005.1 Deltaproteobacteria bacterium
TCGAGATGCCGCTCGCTTCCAGAACCCGTTGGACCAGTCCCACGGACCGGCAGCAGAACGGTCAGGCAGGCACCAACGCCGCCGCGTCGACCCGCTCGGCGCGCATGCGCTCGGCGATGGCCGGCGCCGTCTTCTCGACCACGCACGTCAAGGCCCATTGTCAGACGCGACCTTCATAACGGGGGACACGCTATGCAGTACGAGAGAAACGACGCGCGTCGGTCGCAAGCCGCAATCCGAGAACTTGATGACGACTGCTAACTGCTGACTGCACTTCTCACAGATACACCTCCCGCAGCTTGGTGTCGTCGTGCAGGGCGGCGGCGGGGCCGGTGAAGGAGACGCGGCCGTTGCGGAGGACGCAGACGCGGTCGGCAATCTTGAGGACTTCGCGGACCTTCTGCTCGACGATCGGGACGGCCGTTGCGGAGTTGCGACTCCGAATCTCCCCGTCAGCACCTTTCCTCGACCTGACAGCGAGACTCGGGCGGCTCTCCGGCGCGTTGACTTTCGGACATTCTTGTCCGATGCTTCTCCGGTGACCGGGGCTGAGTTCCTTCGCCGGCTGCAGAAACTCGGAAGGGGCCGGGGTGTCCGGGTTGTCTTTCGCGCGGAGCGAGGCAAGGGCAGCCACGGTACCGTGTACTATGGGGAACGGTTCACCGTACTGAAAGATCGGCGCCAAGAACTGTCGCCCGGCCTGCTGGCTGCGATGCTGGTGCAATTGGGCTTAACCCGCGAGGACCTGCGGTAGCGACCGAAGGAGTCGGAGAAAGGCAAGAGAGCAATGAAGAACTTCGGGTTCGTGTATCCGGCCAAGCTCGAAAGGCATCGGGGCAACGTGCTCGTGCGGTTTCCGGACCTCCCCGAGGCCCTGACGGAGGGTGACGACGACCAGGGTGCGCTGACTCAGGCCCGGGACTGCTTGGATGAAGCGATCGCTGGGCGCATTCGCCGGGGCGATGAGATTCCTGCCGCCTCACCGCCGTGTCGCGGGGAGCGCATGGTGCCGATCTCGGCACCGATGGCCGCCAAGGCGGCGTTGTATCTCGCGCTTCGAGAAACGAAGCTGACGAAGCGCGATCTCGCCGCCCGGCTCGGGTGCGACGAGAAGGAGGTTCGCCGCCTACTCGACCCGCGGCACCCCTCGAAGTTGCCGCGGCTGCAGGAAGCGCTGGCGCAACTGGGTAAGCGTCTCGTCGTTGAGATGCAAGCGGCCTAGCCAGCGAAGGCGTAGAGCACACGGAAGGCCCTGCCCCGCAGCACAGCGCCACGTTGTCACCGGTCGCCGCGGCTGAGATCCTTGGCCGGATCAGACAACTTGTGAACGCCCAAAGGCAAGCCGCGAAGCCCGCTGCGAGGCGACTGGTCCGGCCACTGTAAGGGCCATGGGGACGTAGCGCGATTGCTAGAAAGAGCCAGTAGGGTCGGCCTGCAGGCTCAGGCTTGGGAAGGCGTACTGCGAGGCGTGAAGACACGTGATTGAGAATCGACACGGCGTACGGAGACACGCGCGGCCTCACGGCTGCGCGGGGAGACCGGGCGGGCGGCCGGTGCAGTGGACATCCTCCTGCGCCCCAGCGCCGCCGTCGGCTTCACGGACGAGTCCCCCGACTGGGGCATCCGCGGCGCGGTGGCCCTGGCCTGGGATCCAATGCGGGCGCGTTGACAGTACCGGCCCAACACGCCCAGTGACATCCGGAGGGCGCGACAGAGCCCTTCGACGCCGCTCAGGAGAGGCGTGCCCGTCCAAGAGTCCGACACGACGCACGCGGAGGGCGCCGGGCCCTCTGCGCCGGCGCGTTGGGGAAGTCAAGTCGAATGGATTAACCTGTTGCCGTGGCAACGCGACGACCCCGCAACCCTCCGTGAACCACTTTGCCGGGGTCCGGCTATCTGAGCCGGCGGCGTGTGGCCCGACGGGCGAACCGTGATATGGTCGGATGCAGGTGACACGTATGGCTGCTGCAAGCGCGGAAGATATTGTTCGGCGATTGGCCGATAAGGAAGCGATTCGTGACCTGGTCCACCGTTACGCGCACTGCGTCTGGCGCAAGGACGTCGACGGCGCGGTTGCCCTGTTCACTGCCGACGGCGAGATGGACACCGGCGAGCGCCCTGCCATCCGCGGCCGGGCCGCCTTGCGAGCGGAGTATCAGCAGATGATCAGCGGGCCGCAGCTCCACCCGTTCGTGCACAATCACCTGATCGAGCTGCACGGCGACAGCGCCAGCGGCGTGTGCTACCTCGATTTGCGCGCCAGCGTGAACGGCACCAGCATGATCGGCGCCGGCTACTACGACGACCGCTACGTGCGCGCCGGCAGCGAGTGGAAATTCCGCTCGCGCAAGCTGACGATGTGCTACTTCGTGCCGCTGCAGCGAGGCTGGGCGGAGACCCATGAGCGGCCGTAACCGGCCTTCCGTGCTGCGCGCAACGATTGCAGCGCTGGCGTCGGCGGCAGCCCTGAGCAGCTGCACCGCCGCCGTGCACAACCGCGCAGCCGAGGATCGCCGCCCCCTGCGGCTGCCCAAGATGACGCTGGATTGCATCCTCATTCGCACCATCGACAGCTGGCGAGTGCTAGACGATTATAACCTGGTCATCTATGCGCCGACGCCGGCAACCGCCTACCACATCGAGCTGGGGACCTACTGCCACCCGCTCCGCGTCGCCGACCGAATCGCGATATCGACGCACGAGGAAGGGCACCTGTGCGCCTTTGGCGGCGACGCCCTGCTAGTCGAAGATCAGCGCTGCCCCATCGGTGCGATTCGGCCGTACAAGACCGGCGCCGCGCCTAGCGCCGGCAGCGAGAACTCCAAGTGAGGAGGTACACGTGCATCGGTTCGACGGTAAGACTGCAATCGTGACCGGGGCGGCATCCGGCCTCGGACGCGCAACCGCAGTGCGGCTGGGCTCCGAACGAGCGACCGTCGCCTGCCTCGATGTCGTGCTCGCCGGGGCCGAGAGCGCGGCCACGGAGATCACCAAGGCCGGGGGCCAGGCGCGCGCGTATCAAGTCGACGTCGCCGACCCCCGCTCCACCCGCGCCGGGGTGACGGCCGCCGCCACCGACCTGGGCCGGCCGGCGGTGCTGGTCAATTGCGCCGGCATCGGCAAGTTCGCCCACTCGCACGAACTGCCGTTCGAGGAGTGGTCGCGCATCATCGCCGTCAACCTCACCGGGAGTTTTTTGATGGCGCAAGCGGTCTTGCCCTATCTGCTCGACGGTGGCGGCAACATCGTCAACATCGCTTCCACCGCCGGGCTCATGGGGCAGCCGTACAGCGCCGCCTACTGCGCCTCGAAGGGCGGGGTGGTCCAGCTCACCAAGTCGCTGGCGGATGAGTATTTGAGCCGCGGCGTACGCGTCAACGCCGTCGCCCCCGGCGGCATGGACACGCCGATGCAAGGGGCCTTCAAGCTGCCGGCCGGCGTTGATTTCTCTGCGATCACCAAACTGATGACGCCGCTCGGCGTCGCCCGACCGGAGGAAGTCGCTGCGCTGGTGGCTTTCGTCGCCTCCGACGAGGGCCGCTACATGACCGGGGCCATCGTCTCGATCGACGGCGGGCTCACGATCTGAACGCCGCCCGCCGGTTGGACCGGACTCCCGCCCGACTCGGCGGCAGCAGCTGCCCGGTAAACCGGGTGGTGGCCGGGCTCCCAGCATCGGCTCACTGTCCGGGTACCGCATCCGCCGGAGTGAGCCGGCGGCTTGACGCTCGGGTGACCATTGGTCATAAGATGACCAATGGTCACCATCGGCTCGCGCCCGAGGAGCGTACGCCGTCAGCGCGAGCACGTCGCCCGCAAGCGCGCCATCGTCAAGGCCGCCAGCCGTCTGTTCGTGGCCCGCGGCATCGAGGCCACCACCGTCGAGGAGATCGCCCGCGCCTGCGATTTGGCGAAGGGTACCGTCTACCGCTACTTCACCAGCAAGGAAGAGATCGCCTTCGCGCTGCTGATCGAGGACACCGAGAAGCTGCAGGCGGCAGCGCGCGCCGCCCTCGATCCGGCGCGTCCGGCGGTGGCGCAAATCGAGCAGCTGGCGGTGACCTACCATCGCTTCTCGGTGGCGCAGGCCGAGCCCTTCCGCTACATGTTCGTCGTCCCGCATCACAGCTACTCGGGCCGGGTTGCGCCGGCGTTGCTGGAGCGCTGGGCCGACCTCGGCCGCTCCTCGCTGCGCATTCTCGCCGATCTGTTGCAGCAGGCAGAGGCCGAAGGCGATCTGGCGGTGCCGAATCCGTGGGCGAGCGCGGTAGCAATCTGGTCGGCGCTCACCGGCGTCATCGTGATTCCCGCACAGCCCGTGCGCGCCGCGTTTATCGGTCGGCTCGACCTCGAGCAGCTGGTGGTTCACACCACCCGCGTTCTGCTCGCGGGCCTGCGCCCGCAGCGGCCGCCGGCGCGCGCGCGTAGCTACGCCGGGCGCGGCGGCCGCCGGTTGCGACGGTAGAACCCAGACGACTTCTCAGGAGCTGTACATGCAACCAACGATGTCCTTCCCGGCTGCTCTGCTGCTCACGCTCGCGCTCGCCGCGGGTTCGTGCCCCCGGCCCGCCGCGGCCAGCATGCTGCAGGTTCCCCACATCGGCGGGCGCGACGGTGGGTTATCGGGCAACGTGGTGGCTTCGCCGGCCGATGGCGCCAGCATTCTTCTCTTCAACGCCGCCGGTATCGTCGGCCGCTCCGGTACCGAGATCTCAAGCAGCTTTGCCACCGCCACGGTCAGCGGCCGTTACACCAGCCCGCAGGCCGGCTACGACGAGAAGAGCAGTGAGTCACCGTTTGGTCCGCTGCTGTGGGTCGGCAGTGACGGGTTGGCGCCGTGGTATGTCGGCGGTGGGCTGTACGGGACGGTGGGCGCATCGTTCAACTTCGCCGCTGATCCGGCGGCGGGAGTCCCGGAGCAGTTGCTCGCCGAGTCCGGACTGGTGCAGCTAGGGCTCGTGGTGGGGCGCGAGCTCGCACCTGGGCTGCGCTTCGGCGTGCAGGCTGGGCCGACATGGGGCCGCATTCGCACCCGCGCCCCCAGCCCGCTGGGTGCCGTTCACTTCGACATCGATGGTTTCGGTGTAACCGGCGCCGCCGGGTTGCTCTACGATCTCAATCGGGCCACCACCCTCGGGCTGTCCTATCGCGGCCCGGGCATCGTCTTCATGGGCGGCGGCGGCCAAGTCGGCGGCCAGAGCGAGCGGGTGACGATCGATTTCCATACGCCGCAGAGCGTGGTCTTGGGCATCGCCCACCGCGTCACCCCGCAACTGCTGGTGACCGCCCAAGCGACGTGGACCGATTATCCGAACTTCGAGAACGGCGAGTTCGAGTTCGAGCGCAACCCCCAGCTCAACCAGAGGTTCATCAGCGCTGCGCGCAGCACCGTTCGTTACGGCATGGGCCTGGAGTACGCCGCGGCCGACTGGCTATGGCTGCGCTCGGGCTTCTCGCGCGAGGAGTGGATGATGGAAGCCTCCGCCCTCAGCCCGTTACTCTACGACACTACCGATTCCATGGCCATGCTCGGCATCGGCGTCGCACACGGCCGCTGGACGATCGATGCCAACGTCGGGCTGGGGATCATGGAAGATCGCGTGGTAACAACCGCGGACCAGCCGCTCTTTCCCGGACGCTACCAGCTCGAAAGCAGCCCGGGATTCACCGTCGGGGTGACCTATCGTGTGCGGCCGTGAGGGTCGCGCCCGAGTCACCGGCTGCGACCTGCTTGCAGGTCTCCGCCCGCTCGGGATAGTAGCAACCAGCTAAGTGGGAGGGCCCCGATGTACGACCTGCAAGAGATCGAAGCGATCAAGCGGCTCAAGTACAAGTACTTCCGCTGTCTTGACCAGCACAGCTGGGCGGAGCTGCGGGAGACGTTTACCGAAGATGCGGCCTCGGCGTACGGCGGCGGCAAGTATTCCTTTCAGGGCCGCGAACAGATCATGAGGTTTCTCATCGACGCCATGGACCGCCCCACCTTCATGTCCGCGCATCACGGCCATCATCCGGAGATCGAGATCACCGGCCCGGCCACTGCGGTCGGCATCTGGGCACTGTCGGACTATGTCATCGATCTCGACGCCGGCATCACGCTGCGCGGCGCTGCCTTCTATCGTGACGAGTACGTCAAGGTAGACGGCCAGTGGAAGATCAAGTTCACGGGTTACGAGCGCACCTTCGAGGAGATCGAAAGCCGCGCCGACAGCCCCAGCCTGCAGCTTACCGACAACCGCTTTGCCAAGTAGCAGCCGTGCGCCAGGCGGCTCGGGCGGTTCAGGCGGGCCGGCCAGGCCGGGTCGAAACAGCTTGTGCGGAGGGGGCACTTAGGCTAGGTAGCCACTTGCATTCGTTGGGCGCATCAACTAATTGCGCAGGAAAGTTTTCCGTCAGGAGGTGACAGATGGGAGCACAAAGTGCAAACGCCCTTTCGTTCGGCAACGTCATCAAACGCCGGCGCCGGCAACTCGAGCAGACCCAGGCGCAGATTGCCGAGAAGGTCGGCTGCCGCCCGAACTACATCGGCTACTTGGAAGTCGGCGCCCGGCATCCCAGCCCGAAGGTGGTGACGAAGCTGGCCAAGGCGCTCGACCTCGACGAGCAGGAGATGTTCTTGCTCGCCAACCCCGGGCTGCGCTCGATGGTGGCGCCGCAATCGGCCCCCGAGGGCTCGGCTTGGGAGCGCTTCAAAGCCAACAAGCGCATGCATACGCGCCACGGCATCACGCGCGCCGAGTTGAGCGTCCTCGAAGCGGTGTCGAAGATCGGCCCGATGTGTGAGCAGCGCGATTTTCTCTTCATCCTGCAAGCCATCCGGCAAGGAATGACGCACGAGTGAGAGCTGGCGCCAGCGGCGCCTTTGTTCTCAGCGGGTGCAGCTTTTCGGTAGCGATCGCAGGGCTGCAAGATACATGAGCTCGGCAGGGGCGGTTGCGCCCCTGCCGCAGCGCCGGCTTGTGAGAGGCGACTGCGCCGTCAGCCTTCGACCCTGGCCGAGGGGGCCGAGATCGGTGCCGGCGCCGCAACCGGCGCGTGGACACGGCGCCGCCAAGGCTGCCAGGCCTTGAGGTCCTCGAACAGCGAGTAAGCCACCGGCGTCATCAACAGCGTAATCAGCAGGCACAGCGTCTGCCCGCCCATGACCACGATGCCGATCGAGCGGTTGGTCTCCGACCCGTCGGCGGTGGAGAACACCAGCGGCACCATGCCCGCAACCAGCGAGATGGTCGTCATCAGAATCGGCCGCAGGCGCTCGCGATTGGCCTGAATAATGGCTTCGCGCAGTGGCACGCCCGCGGCCCGCAGGCCGATGGTGTGGTCGATCTGCAAGATGGCGTTCTTCTTCACCACCCCGAACAGCAGCAAGATACCGAGAGCGCTGAACATATCGAGGGTGCCGCCGATGAGCCACAACGAGAACAAGGCGAACGGGACCGCCAGCGGCAGCGAGAGCAAAATAGTGACCGGGTGCAAGAAGCTATCGAACTGGCTCGCCAGCACCATGTACATGAATATCACCGATAGTAGCAGCGCAACCTGGAAGCCCTGACGGGTCTCGCCGTAAAGCTTGCCCATGCCGCTCACCCCGGTGTGGTAGCCGGGTGGAACCTCGAGCTGGGCCACCTTGTGCTCCAGCGCATCAAGCGCGTCGCCGAGGGGATTGCCCGGCGCCATGTTGGCGAGCAGGCTGATCTGCCGCTCGCGCTGCAGGCGGTCGATCTGCGCCGGTCCGGTGCCGTGCATCAGGTCCACGACGCTGTCCAGCCGCGCCTGGCCCAGGCGCGTCGAAGGTACCGTCAGGCGCGTGATGGTGTCGGCATCGGAGCGGTACTGCTGGTCGAGACGCAACCGCACATCGACGAGATCCACGCCTTCTTTGAACGTCGTCACCTTATCGCCGGCCACCATTGTGCGTAGACTGAAGGCGACGTCGGCGACGTCCACGCCCAGATCGGCGGCCTTGGCGCGATTGATTCGCACCTGGAACTCAGGTCGGCCGGGCTCCGAGGTCGTGTCGATGTCCACGATGCCCGGGATCGATGCCATCACGCCGGCGATCGAGTTCGCCAAACGTTCCAGCTCCGCCAAGTCCGGCCCTTGCACGTGGTAGACGATCTCGGCCGAGCGAAAGCCGCTGCCGGACATCGCCGGCGGCTGATCCACGCTGCTGCGCAGTTCCGGGTAGCGGCGTAGAATCTCGCGGGCGCGGGTCATCAGCTCGAACTGGCTCACGGTGCGCTGTCGCAGCGAGTAGAGATCCACCGCCATCTGCGCCGTGGTGACGGAATCGGTCTCCGGTGAGCCGACCGTAACCGTGAGGTGGCGCACGCCCGGCAGGGCTTGGATCTCGCGCTCGATCTCGCGCGCCACCGCGTCGCTGCGAGCCAGCGAGTAGCCCTGCGGCATCTTCAGGTTGATTTCAAAGTCGCCGCGATCCTCCTCCGGCACGAAGGCGCTGCCGACGTGTTCGGCAATCACCGGGATCGAGGCGATCGTCAGCACCGCCCCCGCCACGACCGCCCAGCGATGCCGCAGCGACCAGTGCAACATGGCAGCGTAACTGCGATCGATCGGCCGAAAGAACCAGGCCTCGCGGGAGGGACCCTGGCGCCGCCCGTGCGACAGGAAACGCGAGCACAGCATCGGCGTGAGGGTGAAGCCCACCAGCAGCGAGACCATGATGGCGCCGGCCATGGTCAGCCCGAAGCTTTCGAGGAACTGCCCCATGATCCCGGGAATGAAGGCCACCGGCACGAAGATCACCACCAGCGACAGCGTGGTCGCGCTCACCGCCAGGCCGACCTCGGCGGTGGCGGCGCGCGCGGCCTCGAAGGGCGCCATGCCCTTCTCCTCGATGAAACGAAAGATGTTCTCCAGCACCACAATCGCGTCGTCGATGACTATGCCCACCGACAGGGTGAGGGCCAGCAGCGTGAGCCAGTTCAAGCTGAAGCCCATCACCTTCATCAAGGCGAAGGTGGCGATCACCGAGCACGGAATCGCCACCCCGGCAATCAGGGTCGCGCGCCAGTTGCCCATGAACAAGAACACCACCACGCTGGCCAGCAGTGAGCCCAGCACCAGGTGTTTCTGCACCTCGGCCAGGGCAATGCGGATGAAGTAGGCCTGGTCGCGGGTGACGGCGACCTCGACCCCGGGAGGCAAAGTGCGGCGGACTTCGTCCAGGCGTGCCAGCACCGCGTCGACCGTCGCCACCGTGTTGGCCCCCGACTGCTTGCGCACCAGCAGGGTCAAGCCGTTACGGCCGTTGTGGCGCGACAGCGAGCGGGGCTCGACGAAACCATCGACGGCACGGCCGAGGTCACGGATGCGAATCGGCGTGCCGTGCCGCATAGTCACCACCAGCGATTCGAAGTCGCTGACCGTATTCACTCGGCCGAGCGTGCGCAGCATGGCCTCGTGGTTGCGCTCGACCACGTGGCCGCCGGGCACCTCGAGATTTTGCGCCGCCAACGCCCGGGCCACCTCGCGCATGGTCAGCCCGTAGGCCTCCAGGCGCCGGGGGTCGACGACGATCTGCACCTCGCGCTCGCGCGCACCCACGACACGGATGGCGCCCACCCCCGCTGCGCTCTCCAAAGGCTCCTTGACTTGCCGCTTGGCGATCTCGGTCAACTCGCGTAGGTCGCGGTTGCCGGACACCGCGATCATCATCACCGGCGTACTGTCGGGATCGAACTTCTCCACCACCGGTGGATCGGTGCCCTCGGGCAGCTGGTTGAGCACCGTGGCCACCTTGTCGCGTACGTCCTGCGCCGCCGCTTCCAGATCGCGCTCGAGGTGGAAAACCACGATCACGCGGGAAAACCCCTCGAGGGTGATCGAGCGCACTTCGTCGATGCCGCTGACGGTGTTCACCGCTTCTTCGAGGACCTTGCTGACCTGGGCTTCCATCTCCTCCGGCCCGGCCCCCTTGAGCGTGGTGGTGACGGCGATGACCGGAATGTCGATGTGGGGAAACAGGTCGACCACCAGCGAGCGGTAGGAGAATATCCCCATCACCACCAGAGCCATGATGCCCATGGTGGCAAAGACGGGGCGGCGGACTGAGATGTCGGCGAGAATCATAGAACTAGTGTGATGTCCGAACGGCGGCGCGGTTGGTCGGCCGCCGGCTCGAGCGCCCGTCGCCGAGCGCACTCAGGATGGCATGCGCTCCCGCTTGGTACTGCGTCAAGCGGCCGCGCCGCTCGGTGACCCAGCGGGTGACCATGGCATTGATGGTACCTAGCAACGCCATCGCCAGCAGCGCCGGATCGATACGCGGCAGCGCGCCGCCCCGCACCGCCTGGCGGCACCAACCGGTCATGTCGTCGCTGAAGGCCTGCATCCGGGCGAACACGCGCTCGCCGAATTGCGGCAAGATGTTCCATTGCAAGCCATGGGTGGCGCTGACGTAGACGCGAAAGGTGCGCTCGTGCTCGGCGAAGTAGTCGAACATGGCATCGATGGCCGCGTGCAGTTTGTCGGCGCTGCTCGCCGCCCCCGCCACCCGCGCCCGTACGAACTGCCGCATTTCCTCTACCCCCCGTTCCATCAGCGCCGCGTACAGCCGTTCCTTGTTGCCGAAGAGGTTGTAAAGCGTGCCCACCGACAGCCCGGCCCGCTTCGCAATCTCGTCAACCGAGGCGCCGTGGAAGCCGCGCTCGACCAGCACCGCCTCGGCGGCCTCGAATACCAGGGCCTGGCGCAAGGCCAATTCGCGCTCCTTACGTGAGACTTTAGCAGCAGTCATGAACGAGGGCTCAAAATCTGAACGGAGACTCAAATTACGCGCGCGCCGACCGCCAGTCAAGCAGGGCCAGACGCCCGCTCCGCCGTCGGGTGTGCGACAAATCTGTGGGTAACGTGCAGCCGACCGGGCAAATCCTCACCAGTCTGACAGTACTGTGTACTGTCAGGCCGAGGCCCATGGCCGAA
>JACQVA010000064.1 GCA_016210005.1 Deltaproteobacteria bacterium
AGATCGTGTAGCGCTGGCGGGTCGTAGCGAGCCGGTGCCGTGGATTCCCGCTTTCGCGGGAATGTCACATTGCGTCACTTTCGGCCATGGGCCTCGGCCTGACAATACACAGTACTGTCAGACTGGTGAGGATTTGCCCGGTCGGCTGCACGTTACCCACAGATTTGTCGCACACCCCTTGGCACCGGCGTCTTTGGGCGCCGCTTGCGATGATTCCCTACTTGCCGGTATCGGCGGGTTTTTCTGCCTTCTCAGCCGCCTTCGGCGCGCGCTTGGAGAAGGTCTCTTTGCAGGCGGCTGACAATTCGGACTCGTGCTCCTTGAGGCACTTGAGGACACGCCCACCGCCGAGTTTGACGTCCTTGCAGAGTTTGTCGATGTCGCTCTGGCAGGCTTTACGGTGTTCGGCCAGCCGGCCCTTGGCCGCTTTGCCCGCACGCCCCTTCGCTTTCTCGAGGTGTTCCTTGCATGCGGCCGACAGGTCGGCCAAGTGTTCCTTCAGGCATCCGATAACCCGCCCGCCGCCGCGTTCGAGCCCTTTGCAAAACTTCTCGGCGTCCTCAGCGCATGGTCCGCCCCTGACGGCTGAGGCCGGTGACGCCAAGAGCAGTGGCGCCATCAGCAACGAAACCAACAGCACCGGCATGATCCACTTCTTCATAACGACCTCCTCTGCCCGAGTAGGTAGCTCGCCCAAATTGATGTGTCAAAGGGGGAGCGCCGAGAAGGGGCATCACTCGGCCGGTAGAGCGCGTTGGCGTTTTACCTGCCCGCGGGCCTTCTTCGCGGCCAGTCGCCGTTCACGCGCGGCGGCTGACGGCTTGGTCGGCCGGCGCGGCTTGGGAACCCGGATCGCGGCGGCCAGCAAGGCGCGCAGACGTTCGATCACCGCCTCGCGGTTGCGCGGCTGGTCGCGATAAATGCCGCTGCTCAGGACCAGTTCACCTTCGCCCGTCAGGCGCGCCGCCAACTGCACCAAGGCGCGAGCGCGGGCGGGCTCGGGCAGTGACGGTGAGTTGCGCAAATCGAAGCGCAGCACCGCCTTCGAGGCCACCTTATTGACGTTTTGCCCGCCTGGCCCGCCGGCGCGCACGTAGTGCAGCTCGATTTCGCGCAGCGGAATCGCCAGCGAGCGATTGAGGCGGATCACCTTTGGTTCATCCATCGCCCGGCCAGCCTCCCAAGCTCCGGGGCGCCGGTCAAGGCTCGTGAGCCGCTGCCCTTACGTTGCGTGCCGGGCCGCGGCCGCCGGGCGCCGGCGCTCGCCGGAGAACCTCACCGGCATGCGTTTGATGCCGTTGATCAGACTCGAGCGCAAGCGCTCGACCGGTCCGGCCAACTCGAGGTCCGGCAGCCGGCGCAACAACTCCTCGAACATGACGCGAATCTCCAGCCGCGCCAAGTTGGCGCCTAAGCAGAAGTGCTCGCCGATGCCAAAGGCCAGGTGGTCGTTCGGCGTGCGGCCGACGTCGAAGCAGTCGGGGTTCTCGAACACCTCCTCGTCGCGGTTGGCCGAAACGTAGAACATGATGACCTTGTCGCCCGCGCGAATTCTCTGCCCGCGCAACTCTGCATCACAAGTGGCGGTGCGGCGAAACTCGATGACCGGTGAGACCCAGCGCAGCATCTCTTCAACCGCTGTCGGCGTGAGTGAGGGGGCAGCCAGCAGCCGGGCGCGCTGGTCGGGATGCTCGATCAGCGCCAGCATGCCGCCCGAAATCAAGTTGCGCGTAGTCTCGTTGCCGGCCACCGCCAGCAACAGAAAGAACAGATCGAACTCCAGCTCGCTCAGGCGCTCGCCATCGACCTCGGCGTTCATCAGTACGCTGACCAAGTCGTTACCCGAGCACCCGCGGCGTGCCGTGGCCAACTGATTGGCGTAGGCGTACATCTCGGCGGCCGCGAGCTGGCCGTCTTCCTTCGAGGCCTGGTACTCGGGGTCGTCAAAGCCAATAAGGCGATTGGTCCAATCGAACACCTTGCGGCGGTCTGCGGGCGGGATACCGAGCAGCTCGGCGATCACCTCGAGTGGTAGCTCGGCAGCGATCTCCGTCACGAAGTCGCACTGCCCCTTGTCGGCCACGCTGTCGATGATCCTGCCGGCGATGTCGCGGATGTGCGGCTCGAGCCGGGCTACCATGCGCGGCGTAAAGCCCTTGTTCACCAGCCCGCGTACCTTGCTGTGCTTGGGTGGGTCCATGTTGAGCATCATCAGCTGCATGCGCTCGAGTTCGTCCGGGGGCGGGTCGAAGACGAACACCCCCTTCTTCGCCGACGAGAAGGTCTTGGGATCACGCGAGACCGCCACCACATCGTGGTACTTGGTGACCGCCCAGAAGCCGGAACCGTTGGTCTCGCGATGCCAGAACACCGGCGCTTGCCGGCGCAGCAGCCTGAAGGTTTCGTACGGTACACCGCGGACATAGCTGTCCGGGTCGAACAGATCGACGTCAGCCAAGTTCATGGCAACTCCCCTAAAATGTACGGCGAACACTACGAGAGGAGCGGGGGAGCGTCAAGCACCCAAACCGGCGTTTGTTCGGGTTCCCACCACCGTCGAACGGCGCTTGCCTCGATCGCTGGGGCGGCGTAAGTGCACGACGCTGATGAATTCACCGGCGATGAATCTCGAGCCCGTAATCCTGACCGGCCGCTTCGTGCGGCTTGAACCGCTGTCGCTTGTTCACGTGGCAGCGCTGGCGGAGGTCGGCACTGATGAATCGATCTGGCGGTGGAACCCTTCGCAGGTGGTGCGCAGCGAGGCGGACATGCGGCATTACGTCGACCACGCCTTGCAACAGCACGCCAGCGGGCAGTCGCTGCCGTTTGCGACCGTGCATGTGGCCGACAACCGCGCCATCGGCAGCACCCGCTTCGCGAACTTCGACCACGAGCATCGCCGCGTGGAGATCGGGTACACCTGGATCGCTCCGTCGTGGCAGCGCAGCGCGGCCAACACCGAAGCGAAGTACCTGATGCTGGGCTACGCGTTCGAGGCCTGGGGTTGTATCCGCGTCGAGTTCAAGACCGATTCACTCAACCAGAAGTCGCGCAACGCGCTCGCTCGCATCGGCGCGCTCGAAGAAGGGACCCTGCGCAACCACATGCTGACGCATTCGGGGCGTATCCGGCACTCGGTGTACTTCAGCATCACCGACGCCGAATGGCCGCGCGTCAAGGCCGATCTCGCAGCGAAATTGGCGCGCTAGCCAACTTGGCAGGCGTAGGCGGTCAGCCCGTGGCCACGGTTGCGGGGCGCACGCTCAGCCGGGAAGCCGGCATGGGATCTCAACCGTGAAGGTCGATCCTTGGCCGGGAGTGCTGTCCACCGTCACCGTGCCGCCCATCAGCTCGGCGTAGCGACGCACGAGGTAGAGACCGAGTCCGACACCCTTGCGGGAGGCCGCCGCTTCGCCATCGAGTTGGCGAAACATCTCGAATATCGCCGGCACCGCCTCGGCCGGAATGCCGCTCCCGGTGTCAGACACCGATAGAGCGACCCGCTCGCCGCCGTCTAGGCCGCGCACGCTCACGGTCACCGAACCTGCGGCTGTGAACTTGAGCGCGTTCTCGATCAGGTTGCGCAGGATCAGCTTCACCTTGCCGCGATCGGTGCGCAGTGGCGGCAGTTCGACGCGCTCGGGAAACGAGAGCGGCACACCGAGCCTAGGCATCCCAACCGCGAACTCCTCGTGCAGCTCGGCCAATAGTTCGCTCAGCGAGAAATCCGAGGGTTCAATCCTCAAGCGCCCGGCTTCGAGGCGGTTGGCGTCAAGGGTCATGTTGATCAGCTGCAGCAGGGCGCGTCCGTTCTGCAGCATACGTTCCAGCGCCTGCGCTTGTTCGGGCGCCACCGCTCCCATGGCGCCGTCGCGCATCAAGTCGGCGTATCCCAGGATGGCGTTGAGCGGGGTGCGCAGTTCGTGCGACATAGTGCTGAGGAATTCCGACTTCAGCTCGTTGGCCCGTCGCAGCGCTTCCACCAGCCGCGCGTTCTCCACTGCCACCGCCGCTTGCGCCGCGATCCCTTCGGCGATACGACGCTCGCGCGCGGCGAATGCTCCCCGGCGCTCGTGGAAGCCGACCACCAGGCATCCGATCACGTGGCCCGCACGGATCATCGGCACCGCCAGCAGCGAAGCCACATCCCAGCGCTCGTAGAGGCCGACTCGCCCCCGCGGCTGGGTGATCTCGGCAGTCTTTCGCTTCATCATCTCTTCGACAAGGTTTAGACTACCGCGCCCGAATTCGAGCAGCTTCAGCTCTTCCGCCGCGGCCGCCGGCCAACCTTCCACCGTGGTAACGCGAAACGCGGACTTGGTCGCATCCCAGAGAGCCACAACCGCCCAATCGCATTCCATCGCCTCGCAGGCGCCGCGGGCGATTTGCTGTAGCACTTGCGCCTCCTCCAGCGAGTCGCGCATGCTCTGAGCTACCCGCAGGAGGGCACTGGATACGCGGCCCTCTTCCTCTTCGCGCTCCCGCCCCAATGCCGACTCGATTGCCATTGCGACTTGTGCGCCGAAGATCGTCGCGCGGTCGCGCACCGCCTCGTCGAATCGCCGCGGGTTTCTGTAGTCAACAAACGCCAGCAGGCCCAGTGGCCGTTCGCCGCGTCGCAGCGGCACAGCCAATATCGACTGCACGTTCAACGCCGCAGCGCGCTCGTCGACGTAGGCGGATTGTTGGAAGTCGTTGATCACGCGCGCCTGCCCGTCGCGTTCGATGTACTCAATGAACGGCAAGGTGAGTGGGTAACGGATACCGACAAACTCCGTAGCGCGGTAGCCGGCCCCGGCGAACCCGACCAGCTCCTCGCCGCGACGTAGCCACAGATATGCGCCGTCCACCTGCAGGAACTCACGCGCCTGCGTGCAGATGACGTGGCCCAGCGCGTCCAGGCTTTGCGCCGTCAACAACGCTTGGGCCACCTGCAGTAAGCTGCTCTCAAACGCCGCCGCTGCTTTCTTTTCCGTCACATCGCGCCCGATCGTTTGCAGCAGCCGCGCCCCGCCGTCTTGTTGCAGAACGTTACTGCGCAGTTCAAGGACGCGCCGGCCGCCGCCCCGCAGGATCACTTCCCGTTCGTAGACTTTGGGAAAGTCCAAGCCGTCGAGTGCGCGCTGAGTCACAATCATCGCCGCTTCGCAATCAGGCGGCGGCAACACGTCTCGCAGAAACACGCCCCGCGCCTGGTCCTCCAAGGTGTAGCCCGCAAACTCTCGCGCGGCCCGGTTAGCCGCTACGATCAGGCCGGTACGGTCATTTACGATAATGAGATCGCTGGCATTCTCGAACCAGTCGCCGAAGCCCGGCTCGACGGCTGGCGGGCGCGCGCCGAACCCCGACCGGCGCCGTCTTCTAGCGGGCACCTTGGTGGGACTCATCATTCCATAATAGTGCGCCGCCGCCCGCACGGAAAGAGACGCGGGCTCGATTCGCGACGGCCCCCCCCTGCCGCGCCTGGTTTGCCCTTGCGGCCAGCGGCAGCCGCGGCCACTCTGATCGGCGTCAAGACAAGGCTTGTAGCTGGGCGCTGCTGACCCGCCATTGCGTGCACCGCGCTACACCTCCTGCACCTCGCGTTGAGCGAAAAGATGGTCGAGCCACAGCTGCGTGAGTTTTTCGGCCGCCGAGTTCTGGCGCAGGCGCTGGTGGAGGAACTGAAAGTCGACGCAGTCGAGCTTCTGATCCTGGTTGAAGCAGCTGAAGACCAGGGTCTCCTTGCCGGTGTCGGGGTCGACCTGCCGCTGCAAGCACTGCGAGCAGACCTCCTTGAGCATGCATTGCATCGGCGAGTTGATCGAGCCGACGGCCATGTGCGCCGGGCGCAGCAGCTCTGACAACACCGTGTGACGCGCCAGGCGAACGGCATCCATCATGCGATCCGAGCCGATGCAAATCAGCCGGTCGACCTCCGGCAACCGGATCGGCGTGTCGCCCAGTTTGCCGGCGCCGTACCATTGCATGGCCTCAACGATGTTGCCGACCACGCTGCGGTCTTGCGGCCGGCGCGCGGCGATCGGCGGCCCTTCGTCCACGCTCCACACCACCAGGTCGCAGGCATCCTCGATGGCGCGCCGCTTGAACAGGTCGCGGGCCTGCTTGTAACCGGCGAAATAGATCACGCGGTTGCCGTGAGCCTTCATCGCCGCGGCGATCGAGAACAGCACGGCATTGCCCAAACCGCCGCCTGCCAGCAACACGGTCTCACCGCTGGGGATCTCGGTGGGGGTGCCGGTCGGACCCATGAGCACGATCTCTTCGCCGGGCTCGAGAATCGAGCACAGCCGCGACGAGCCGCCCATCTCCAACACAATAAGTGAGATGAGGCCGCGCGCCGGATCGGTCCAGGCGCCGGTCAGCCCGAGCGCTTCCATGGTCAGGCGAATGCCCTCGACCACCTCGGCCGAGCCTTCGTAGTTCTGCAAGCGATAGAACTGCCCGGGGCGGAAATTCCGCGCCGCCATCGGGGCGCGGACGATGACCTCGACAATGCGGTCGGCCAGACGGATGGCATCGACCACCACCGCGCGCAGGCCGTCTTCGAGCACCTCGGCGAAGCGCACCCAGGCGTTCTCGCGCTCGGCCTGTTCCTCGGGTTCCTGCGCTGCCACCTCTTGTTCGAACAGCTGCGCGATCGCCCGGTAGCCCTGCTTCACCGAGGCCATCGCTCTGACGACGTTGCCGGCGAACACCGGATGGGCGTCGCCGTAAAACGACACCAGCCGGCCGTCGCGCTGGTAGGAGGTGAAGAACCCGATCTGCTCAGCCGTTGCCGGTTCGAGCTGGAGGCTGCCGCCGGCAGCGGTGACGACGCGGTGCATGGCGAAGCTGCCGTGCGCCTGATCGAGGGCAAAGGTGCCGGGGTGCTCCTTCTCGTAGACTACGTTGGGGTTGGTGCCGGCAGCTATGATGACGGCGCGCGCCGGGAATTCGACCAGCTCGCCGGTGTCGCGCCAGTGCTTGCCCTCGGCCAGTTGCATGCGTGTGCACTGCAACGCGCGCACGTGGCCGAACTGGTCGAGCAGGCACTCCACCGGGCTCATGCACTCGACGAAGCCGATACCCTCTTCGAGTGACTTGATCACCTCTTCGTGATTGAGGCGGTAGGCGGGCGAGTCCTGCAGCCGCTTGCGGTAGGCGATGGTGACCCCGCCCCACGAGCGCACCAGCCGCGCGAAGTCGGGCGGCCGGCCGGCGGCGCGGGCGGCGGTGCGCTCGGCCTGCACCATGCGGCCGTGTTCGAGCCAGGTGCGCACGCTGGCGGTCTCCTCGGCGTCGAGATTCGCCCAGATTGCTTGCCCGCCGACGCGCCGCTGCAGGCGCTCGAAGCGCTCCAGCTTCTTTTCGACTTGGGCAACGTAGTACGCCTGCAGCTCGGTAGCGGCGTCGATGGCGGTGAGACCGCCGCCGATCACCACCGCCGGCAGCTCGACTTGCAGATTGGTGAGCGAGTTCTTGCGATAGGCGCCTTGCCCTTGCAGGCCCATGAGGAAGTCGGAGGCCATACGCACGCCGCGCGCCAAGTTGTTCTTCATCGGCACGATCGTCGGCCGGCCCGCACCGGCGGTGACGGCGATGTGATCGAAGCCGAGGTTCCAGGCATCCTCGACCGTCAGCGTGCCGCCGAAGCGTACGCCGTCGAGCAGGCGGAACTTCTTGCGCCGCATCAGGATGACGTAATTGATGTCGAGGAAGTTCTTGTCCCAGCGCACGGTGATGCCGTACTCGGCGACGCCGCCGAAGCCGAGCGTCGGCCGTTCGGAAAGCGGGCCGACGATGTCATCGACGTCTTTGATCGGCCGCGGTACGCGCCGTTTGGCGCCGCGCAGCTGCACCGCCAGCGGCTCGACCTTGAGGCCTTCGATGCCGACGACGCCGAAGCCTTCGTTGAGCAGGTGATGCGCCAGCGTATAGCCCGCCGGACCCATGCCGACCACCAGCACGTTCTTGCCGTTGTAGCGCAACGGGTACGGCCGCCGGGGGTTGAGCGGATTCCAGCGCGTCAGCAGCGAGACGATCTCGAAGCCGTAGGGCAGTCCCAGCACCGCGGTGAGAATACCGGTCTCGATCTCGGGGATATTGACCGGCTCCTGCTTCTGGAAGATGCACGCCTTCATGCAGTCGTTGCAGATGCGGTGGCCGGTGCCGGCGAGCATCGGGTTGTCGATCATGATCACCGCCAGTGCCGCGAGCGGGTGGCCGTCGCGATAGAGGGCGATCATCTCGGAGATCTTTTCCTCCAGGGGGCAGCCAACGAGCGCGATGCCGAGCGGATTGCGCTGCGCGCTGCCGTCCTTGTTGCGGAACCCCGCGCGGCACGAGTCCTTGCCGCGGTCGTGGCAGGTGAGGCAGTAGTGCGCCTCGCGCAGGTTCTCGCGTGGCGTGAAGCGCTGATCGGTGAGGTCGAAACCGTCGCGATGACGGCGGCACTCGGGCGGCCCCATGAAGAATTCCGGCAGCTCAGGACGCGGCCGCACCCGCGGCACCAGCTCGTCGAAATCGACCTTCTGGGGGGCGCGAAAGCAGGTGTACTGGCGGCGCCGCGCCGCCAGCGCCGGATGGAACACGAGCGCCTTGACCCAGACCTCCACCTTGGCCAGCTGCGCGCGCGCGCGCTCCCTCGCCTCAGTGTCCTTCGCCGTTTCGATGGTGGCCAGCAACCTGGTGGTCACCACCGCCAGCTCCCGCTCGGGGTCAGCCACCAGCGCGGTGTCGGCGATCAGGGCATCGACGACTTCGCGGTAGGCGAATTCCAGCTCGACCAAGTCGAGCTGGGCCAGTGCATCCGGCGTTGGCGGGGTCTTGAGGATCTGACGTTCGATGAACTGCCGCTTCCACTCGAAGACCACCTCATCCGCGCGAATGCGCTCGCACAGTGCGGCGTGCTCCGATTCGATATGGAAAAGCCGGGCGATGAATCCGCCCAGGTGCGGCGCCACGCGGATGAGCAGCTCGGACTCGTGGCTGCGATCGACACCCAGACCACCCGTTTGCCGGTAACTCTCCAGTTCCGTGGCCAACGCCGGGTCAAGCTCGCGCAGCGCTGCTAGAAAGGCCTGATCGAGTGCCTCGAGCCGGCGCACGCGATTGAGGTCAGCATATTTGAAGCCGGCTACCCCGAGCTGCAGGTTCCAGGCCCGCGCTTCGCCTCGGGGATTTTCCGGCAAGTGTTTGAGAGCCATCTTCTACCTCGCGGGCCGAACATGCCGAAAACCTCGCCGCTGCGCTAGCCCGGGGCGGGCGATGTTGTCCTGGTGCCGCGGCCGCAAGCCGATGCGGCTACTCGAGCGGATCAGCCATCATCATCCGCGCGGCGGTACTTAAGGATGCGTGCTGCACGTGATCTGGATGCCGGCGAGCGCGTAGCGCCCGCCCTCCGGGCAGGAGGGGACACGGATGCCCTCGCGCTCCAACTCGGCGAGTGAGTGCGGCGGGCCGTCGTGACTCATGCTGTAGGCTTGCACGTCGCGTTCGATCTGCTGGCGCTGGGTGCGGCAGGCGATCCCTTTGGAGGTCTGTAGGCTTTGAATGCCGGCCCCTTTTTCGCCGCTGCTCGATGACAGGCGGAAGTAGCCAAAATAGAGCACCGCCAGCAGCAGCATCGCCAGCAGGATCGACACGAATGAGAAGCCGCCCTCGCGGCCAAGCGCTCGCATCATAATCCATCCTCTCCGCCCGCGCCCAGGAACTTGGGATTGGCGACCGCGAGCTTGTCGATCACTGTTTGCCGGACGTGAGCGAACACGGCCGGACGCCACGCGCCGGCGTCGGCGTCACCGCTGCGAATCCGCTCGCATAGCAACTTAGTGGCGCTGCGGACCCCACGCTTCAGTTCCGCCTGATCGTGGGTGCTCTCGCCCGCGCCCTCGCCCAGCAGGTCGCGCAGGCGTTGCCGCTCGGCACTGAGCTGCGCGCTCTCGCTGCGCAGCTCGCGGGCGACGATGGCCAACACGTTCGCCGCCACCCGGGCATGGAACTTCTTCGTGCCCTCGAGCGCCGGCATCGCCTCGGCTTCGAGGAAGTGGCGGACGGCTTCGAGCAATTCCAAAGCAGTGGGGCGGTCGTGCATGCAGGTCCTCCGCGCTTCGCGTCTAGGGCGCCTCGATCAGATCCAACAACTCCAGTTCCATCTCCGCCGTGCGCCGGCCGAGGCTAGCGAGCTCGACGCTGCGCACGCCGCCGTCGAGATAGGTCCGGGCTTGGGTAATTGTGATCGTAGCCCACTTGAGATTTCCGAACACCTCCCAGAAACGCACCCTTTCGGGGTCGACCGCGCCCCCCCCGGCGCGATCGTAGGCGGCGAAAAACTCCTCGCGCTGGCCGATACCGCCAACCGGTTTGTCGTCGCTGCCGAAGCGCCACGAGCGCACGCACATCCAGCCGAGGTCCTCCATCGGGTCGCCGATATGCGCCAGCTCCCAATCGAGGATCGAGCGGGTGCCTTCGGGGCCGAAGATGACGTTACCGATGCGGTAGTCGCCGTGCACCAGCGTCTGCCTGGCCGCCGCCGGCAAGCGCTGCTGCAACCAGCGAAAGGCCAGTTCGAAAGCGGGGTGGGGATCGGGGGCCAGGCCGCGAAAGATCTGCTCGTAGCGCTCCAGCTCGGCTTGCGCCGGCGACTCGCCCGGTTGCGGCCGCGGCAGGAAATCGAGCTGAGGCGCCGCTATGTCGATCTGATGAATACGGGCGAGAATAGCGCCCAGTTGCGCGGTCATTACCCGCCGGGCGGTGGCATACGGCTCATCGCGCAGCAGGCGGCGGGCAAGGGTTTCGCCCTCGACGCGCTCCATGATGAAGAAGCGGGCAGCGAGAGATTCGGTCTCGTCACCGAGCCAAAACACCTGCGGCACCGGCACCCCGCAAGCATGGGCCGCTTGCAGCAGTACGAATTCCTCGCGCCGGCTGGTTTGCACCGCGTGTGCGCCGGGATCACGCCGTAGGATCAGCGCCCGCCGCACCGGCACGCCGTCGTTTTGATAGCAAGCATCGAACGACCAGGTTTCACGCGACGCCCCGCCGGGCACGCGCCGTAAGTTGTCGATCTCAACCGCCGCGCCGACCTGCTTGGCGAGGAACGCTGCCAGCCGCGCTGTTAACTCTGCCGCAGTCATCAGCTCACTCATAGCGGAAGAACGGCAGCTGATCTATTACCGCATCCGCTTTGGTGCCCAGTCACGGCGAGCGCCGCGTTACAGCCGGCGGCACCACGCTCCCGGGCAAGCGTGGTAAACGAAGCGCTGCGCTGCCGGCCGGTGCTTGTGGCCCAGGCGCGGCCGGTAGAAGCGCCGGTCCACCAGTTCGAGGAAGCCGCCGGCGGCTTCGGCTTCCACCAGTGCCACCACGCAGCCGCCGAAACCGGCGCCCGTCACCCGTGCTCCCAGCGCACCGGACTCCTTGGCGACCGCGACCAGCTCTTCAACTGCCGGGCAGCTGATCTCGTAGTCATCGCGGCAGCTGGCATGCGAGGCATCCATCAGCGCACCAAAGCCGGCGGCATCAGCGGCCGCCAGCAACGGCTCGGCGCGCTCGACCCGGTCGGCCTCGGAAAGCACGTGGCGCAAGCGCGCCAGCACGGCGAACTGATCACCGAGATCGGCGGTGATGCGGCAGTCTTCGCGCAGTTGCTCCGGGCTGCTGCCGATGATGTGTGCCACTTCACTCAGTGTGAGCTGCCGGCGCGGCAGGTAGGCTTCGAGCGCCGGCAGGAACTCCGGCAGTGAACGGCTCGGGAACAGCCGCGCCAGGTCGCCCAGGGTATTGAGCGCGCGCGGGAGCGCCGGCCGCAGCGCCACCTCGCACACGCGCGCGCCCAAGCGGCATTCGACCACCCGCAGGTTGTAGGCCCGCCGCGCGCCGCCCGACTTCTCGGCGCTTACCAGACTGTGGCAGACGACGAAGCGGTAGCCCGGCGGCAGCCGCACCGGCCGCACTCGCAGCGGGAAGAAGTCGATGCGCAACGCATGGCCGGCCACCGCCAGCAGACTGATGGCTTGATCCATACCGCCGCTGAGCGTGCCGACGTAGCGCTCGGCCTGCGGCAGCAGCTCGGCTAGCTCCGGGAACGGCATGGTTATCTCGTTGACTGCCAGCACTGCCAGGGCACTGGCCACCACCACGGCCGATGAGGAGGAGAGCCCGGCACCGGCGGGGATGTTGCCCTCGAGCAAGAAATCCCCGCCGCGCCGCAACGCCCCACGAGCACTGCGGCGCAGCCCCTGCACCGCCGCTTTATGGTAGTTGCCCCAGTCGCCGCCCTCGAACGGGCGCAGGCTGTCAGCCAGCTCGTATTGGCGCGGCGAATAAGCCGGATCGAGATTGTGCAAGCGGATGGTCGCATCGTCCGCCGGAGCCGCCGCAACTAACACGCTGTGATCGATGGCCATCGGCAATACCGGCAAACCGTTGTAGTCGGTGTGCTCACCGAGCAGGTTGACGCGGCCGGGCGCACGCACCAACGCGGTCGCAGGCCGGCCGAAGACGGCGGCGAAGCGGGCGAGCATGGCGGCCACGCGGGCGTCGTCGGGCTCGACGGAATTCGGCACGGTCATGATTCTAAGGAAGCCCGGCCGGCGGTTCCGCCGTGCGCCGCGTAACGCGCGCAAACTCGACCTCGGCGCGCTGCAAGTCCGCGGGCGTACCGACGTCGCTCCAGTAGCCCGCTATCGCCAGGCCGAACACCTGGCGGCCATCATCAACCATGGCCGCAATCGCTTGCGGCAATTCATACTCGCCGCGGCCCGACGGGCGCAGGCGGGCGGCGTAGTCGAGTATGACCGGATCGAAGACGAACACGCCGGCGTTGTTCCACTTGGTTGTCGAGCTGCCCCGTGGCGGCTTTTCGGTGATGCGGGTGACGCGGCCTGCGGGCGCGGTGTAGACCGCCGCCCCTTGCCACGGATCATCCACCGGGTTGAGCGCCAGCAGCGCCTCGCACGGGTGTCGGCGAAAGCGCGCCAGTAGCGCGCCGTAGAACCCGGGTTGCACCAGAATGTCACCCCAGCTCAACACGAACGGGCCGGCTCGCAAGACCTCGCGCACCAACAACAGAGCGCGCGCCGTGCCTTGCGCCTGGGCCTGCCGGCGGTAGGTGATGCCAACCCCGAATTGGCGGCCGTCGCCAAGCGCGGCTTCGATCTGTTCGCCGAGATGGCCGGTGACAACGACGAACTCGCTCACGCCTGCCTGCGCCAGGCCGCATAGGATGTGAACGATTATCGGCCGCCCCGCCACTGCCAGCAGCGGCTTGGGGCACGAGCTGGTCAGAGCCCCCATGCGCGTGCCCCTTCCGGCAGCGAGCAGCACAGCTTGCATGCCGTTGAGCATACTGGCGAGTACGGCAAAAGGCGAGACAGAAATGTCAGGTCCGCCGCGGTCTTCCCCCATTGGGCTAACGTATGGCGCTCAGCCGCGCCGCGTCGTTCTGCGGCGTCGGCTGGAACGCGTTGTTGAACGAAGCCGAATCCCGCTCTTGGCGCGCTTGAGGATACGAAGATCCGCTCGGTCCTGTGGTCGATCGACAGCCCCTTTTGCGCCGATGAGTTCGTCGAGCCCAAGGTAGTGCGCAGGCACGCAGCCGAAGGCTGCGTCAACGCGATTCCTCCACGCGGTCTCGAAGTTGCCGAACCCGGGCATCTCCGACATCAGGTCGATCCGGACCGGTGCCACACCAAGCTGAATGATCCACCGCGGGTCGGTAACGTCCTGCTCCGAATACCCAAGTTCTGCGCCCTCGAAGAAATCCCGGAGGGCTGCGAGTACCTTTCGGGCGTTAGTTGCGGTCGGCTCGATCAACACGTCGAGGTCTTTGGTTGCGCGAGGCCGAGCGTGGAACGCGACCGCGTGTGCGCCGACGACGAGGTAGCGAACGCCATGGGCATTCAACGCGGCGATGAACTCTTCGTAGTCTCGGTATGCCATTGGCACCCCGCGTCTTCAAGCAACTCTCCAAGGCGTCCCCAACGGCGTCGACACGTTGCTCGGGATTCAGCCCGTCGTACCAGAAGCGGAAGTCTGCCTCGTCGGCCGCTGATTTACGAATTCTGGCTACCGTCCATACCCTGCCTCGGGCACGCACCATCTGAACTTGCTCAGCCATAGTTCCACACTACCACGAAGTTGGCGCCTCCGGCTAACGCCGCTGCTCACGCGCGGCGCCCAAGCCGCGACCCAGCAATCCGGCAGAATGGGCCGCTGGGCGCCGTCGCGTGGAGCAGCTCGATCCTCATCAAGGCCTCCTCCTCGCCACGCCGGCGGGGTACGGTGGCTGTGACCAACAACTTACCTCCCCACCGGGGAGAAGAGCAGGAGCCTTGATGAACTTCTACACCTAGCAGCACCGATACTACTGCGGAATCGATCTGCATGCACGCTCGATGTACGTCTGCATCCTCGATGCCGCAGGCACCATCGTGGTGCACAGTGTCCTTCCGGTGAGCATGCGCGCTGTCGTCGCGTTCGACTAACCTCCCCGGCCATCTCGACGAGAGGAGGATGGTCGAATGGCA
>JACQVA010000065.1 GCA_016210005.1 Deltaproteobacteria bacterium
AGCTGTGAGGTCACCCCAATGTACAGCGTGCCGTTCCGTTTGCTGGCCAGGATGTAAACGCAGAACTGCTTGTCCATAGCGCCAAACGCCAAACTGGATTCCCGCTTTCGCGGGAATGACGGCCATAACACCGAACCACGTTACCCGCAGATTTGTCGCGCACCCAGGCCCGGGACAAGAACCCCCGGGCACCCCGGAGCCGGCCCCAGGGCGAAACTGGTTGGCATTCTTGCCGCGAACAGTTTAGGCTCAGCGCACGGACCATCGGAAGAGGAGAGTGCGCTTGCGACCCCATCCCCTAGTGCTCGTGCTAGCCGCAGTCATCGCCGCGTGCCGATCGACCGAGACGCTGCGGCCGCCGGAGCCGAAGCAGATCATCGATCTATCCCCGAGCCTGACGGAAGACAGCGCCTGCCGGCAACTCGGCCGGCGCGCGTGCGAGTTTCTCGGGGTTCCGCAGCGGGGCCCGTTTACGGCGGTGGTGCCGGCGAAACCCCACCACTCGTACGGCATGATGACCTTCACTCTGCTCAGTCACGGGGGCGCGCATCTCGATGCGCCCGGGCGTCTGCTGCGTGAGGGCCTGCGGGCGGATCAAGTGCCGCTCAATCGACTGTACGGCCCGGCGCGGGTGTGGGATTTGCGTTGGCACGATCGCCATACCCCTTTGCAAATCAACGACCTCAGCCAGCAGTCGGAGGTGCAACCGGGAGAGGTCCTGCTGCTGCTAACCGGTTACAGCCCGCCGGCCGCGGGCGAGTGGCCGGTTCACACCTGGCTATCGGCCCAAGCCGCAAGCTGGCTGGCGGCCCGTCCACTGCGCGCACTGGCGACCGACATGCCGAGCATCGGCAACTTCGAGCAGCTGGCACACGCGCTCGAACTAGATCGGCAGCCGGCGGAAGTCTGGGCCGAGCGGCTCGCCTTCTTCCAAGCCGGCATTCCAGTTATCGAGGGGCTGATCAACCTCGAACAGCTCGTCGGCGAACCGATGGTCGTCTTCGCCGGCTTACCACTCGCGCTGGCCGACCGCAGCGGTGCACCGATGCGAGCGATAGCCTTGGTCTACTGAGCGCGGCGGCGACGTACGAATTGACTGCCTGGCGGCTTTTCCCTATTGTCCGGCCGTTCCGGTCATGCTGATCACGTTGCTCCCACAGCACCAGGAGATTGATTTGCCCGGCCGCCAGCGGGTGGCCGACGTCCTGCGGCAACTGGGTTTGCTGCCGGGAACGGTGATGGTCATTCGCGGCGACGAACTGGTCACCGAGCGCGACTTCCTGGAGGCCGACGATCGTGTCGAGATCCGCTCGGTGATCTCGGGTGGCAGCTAGCGGTGCAGCGACCCGGCTATGAAATGTACCCGCTGCCACGCCCGCGCCGAGGTGCACATTCGGCACCACAATTCCGCCTTCTGCCGCGGTTGCTACGGCACCTATTTTCAGCGCCAAGTGGAACGGGCGATCCACAAGGAGCATATGTTCACGCCCGACGAGGACGTGTTGGTGGCCGTGTCGGGCGGCAAAGACAGTCTCGCCTTGTGGGATGCGCTGGTCACCATGGGTTACCGAACCACCGGCTTGCACCTGGCACTGGGAATCGGCGACTACTCGGCGATCTCCACGCGCAAGACGGAACACTTCGCCCGCGAGCGGGGTTTGCGCCTGCTGACGGTGCCACTCGAAGACGAAACCCCGGGGTTGGGGATCATGCGCGTCGCCGGCGCCACCAACCGCAAGGCCTGCGCCGCCTGCGGCACGGTGAAACGGCACTACTTCGACCGCATCGCGGCGGAGCAAGGATTCCAGGTGGTCGCTACGGGTCACAACTTGGATGACGAGGCCGCTCGGCTGCTCGGCAACGTGCTGCACTGGCAGAGCGACCACCTGGCGAAGCAAAGCCCGGTGCTGGTGCCGACGCACGAGAAGTTCGCCCGCAAGGTGAAGCCGTTCTTTCGCATCAGCGAGTACGAGACCGCGGTCTACGCCTTCTTTCGCGGCATCGATTACGTACTCGACGAGTGCCCCAACAGTGCCGGCGCGACCCAACTGGTTTACAAAGACGTGCTCAACCGGCTCGAAGCCGCGATGCCGGGCACGAAGCTGACGTTCGTTCAAGAGTTCCTGCGCACCGGTCGGCCCGCCTTCGCCGGGGAAGCATCATCCCCGCCGCAGACCTGTGAGAGCTGCGGCATGCCGTCGTACAACGGCACCTGCGGGTTCTGCCGGCTGGTGGCCGAGGTGACGCGAAGGCGCAACCCCTTGCCCCATGCGGGCCCCGCATGAGACCGCCCACACCGCTGACTGCGCCGATCCCGCTCGTACCGCCAGGCCGCAATCGTGACTGATCGTTCACAACTTGTCGCAGGCGAAAGCGTCCTGTTCATCGATCGCAAGGACCGCGAGTACTTGCGCCGCCTGCGGCCCGGGGCCCGCTTGCACCTTCGCAGTGGGTCGCTGCATGCCGATCACCTGATCGGCATGCAGGAGGGGGCGGTGGTGTACAACAGCGCCCGCGAGCCCTTCTTGATGCTGCGCCCGACGTTTGCGCAGCTGGTACCCAACCTGCCCCGGCGCGCTCAGGTCATCTACCCTAAAGACATCGGTCCGATTCTGCTCTGGGGTGACATCTATCCGGGCGCCAATGTCGTCGAGGTCGGCGCCGGCCCGGGCGCGTTGACGATGGCGCTGTTGCGCGCAGTGGGGCCGAGCGGGCACGTAACTTCGTACGAAGCCCGTGCCGACTTCGCCGAGATGGCGCGGCAGAACATCGAGCAGTTCTACGGTCCGGCCCCCAACTGGACCCTCAAGCTTGCCGACGCCGCGGCGGGCATCGCGGAGCGCGACGTCGATCGTTTGCTGCTCGATCTTGCCGAACCGTGGCAGCTGTTGCCGCAAATCACCGCCGCGCTGCGGCCGGGCGGACTCGTCGTCGGCTACGTCCCGACGGCACTGCAGATCAAGGAGTGGGTCGACGCGCTGCGGCAGCACGGCTTCGGCGCCGTCGAGGCGATGGAAACCCTCATGCGCTTCTGGCACGTAAAAGCGCGCAGCGTGCGCCCGGAGCACCGCATGGTGGCGCATACCGGCTTCATTGTGGTGGCTCGCCGGCTGGTGGCGGTCGTGCCGCCTGCCGGCATCGCGCGCGCCATTGGCGAGTCGAGCGCAGAGGAGGAAGCCGAGGATTTCGCCGACGACGTGGACCGAGAGCGTTGACTCGCGCCCCTGGCCTGTAGTAGCGGTGGCGCTGTCCTCCCGCGTGATCGCTCATGACGAAAGACGATCTCCGCCGGAAAGTCTGGATGCGGCTAAAGCTGGCTAGCGCACTGCGCTTCCCGGCGCAGGAAGGCCGCGTCCCGAACTTCGTCGGGGCAGAGCGCGCCGCGGTCTTGCTGAGCGAACTGACGCTGTGGAAGCGGGCCAAGGCAGTCAAGGTCAGCAGCGATGCGCCCCAATGGGGGGTTCGCTACTTTGCGTTGCGGCAGGGCAAGATCCTCTATCTCCCGGTGCCGCACCTGCGCGGCGACAAGTGCTTTGTCGAGATCGATCCCGAGCGGCTCGGCGCGCGCGCGCTGCGAGCGCTGAGCTTGCGCGGAGCACTGCGGTTCGGGCGCCTGGTGGCCCCGCACGAGATGCAGCCGGTCGAGCTGATCGTGTGCGGCTCAATGGCGGTAACGCGCCAAGGCGGACGCCTCGGCAGTGGCGGCGGCTACTGTGATCTGGAGTACGCGCTGTTGCGCAAGGACGGCAAGGTGCGCGAGTACACCCCGATCCTGACCACCGTTCATCCGCTGCAAGTGGTTGACGATCGCATTCCGATGCGCGGGCACGATCTGCCGGTCGATTTCCTGGTAACGCCGGAGCAAGTGATCGCCGCCCCCAGCCTGCACCCGCGACCGCGCGGCATCATTTGGGACTTGCTGGCGGAGGAGAAGATCCGCGCGATTCCGGCCCTGCGGCGAGGCCGGCGCGAAAGCCGCGGCGCCGAGACCCCCCGCCGATTCTAGGCCGCACACGCGGCCACGCCTCAGCCGCGCTAGGGTGCGCCGTTGCTCGGCAGGTTGACGATGAAAGTCGCACCCTGCCCCGGGCTGCTCTCGACACCTACCGAGCCGGCGTGCGCTTTGATCAGCGACTGGCGATGGACAACCCCAAGCGCGCCTGGCCCGGTTCATCCTCGACTAGCAGAGCCTCGGACATCGTGGTTCTCGGGCTGGCGGACTTCGGGCAGTTCCAGCACGTCGAGAAAGCCGCTGAGCTTGGCGATACGGTCGGCAAAGGCATCGGGGTTGACCGGCTTGACGACGTAGGCGCTCGCCCCGAGCGCGTAAGCGTGATTGATTTCCTGCTGGCTATCGGTCGAGGTGAGCATGATGACAGGTGTGTGCCGGTAGGCGGGGTTACGTTTCAGGCGGGCGAGGACTTCGAAGCCATCGAGGCCGGGCATGCGGATGTCGAGCAGGATGAGCCCAGGACGGGGCTGGCAACCGGCGGCGGCGTGGGCCGTCGCGACACCGGTCAAGTAAGCCAGCGCCTCCTCGCCGTCGCTGACGCGCACGAGCCGTTCCCCGCGGCCGGCGCGCTGGAAGTGCCGCGCGAACAGGCTCGCGTGGCCGTCGTCGTCTTCAACCAGCAGGATGGCTGCGTTAGGTGGATGCATCATGCTCCGCTCCCATTGTCCGCGCCGCAGCCGCCAGCCGCAGCGTAAACCAGAACGTACTGCCTTCGTCGGGCACGCTCTCCAGCCAAATCCGCCCGCCGTGTTTTTCGACGATCTTTCGCACCATCGTCAGCCCGATCCCCTCGCCCGGCACCCCGCCGTTAGGCAGGCGATGAAACAGGCGAAACACCGCCTCCTGTTTTCCCTTCGGGATGCCCGGGCCGGTGTCGCGCACAAAGCAGGTGCAGGTATCGTCTGCGCTCTGCGCGCCAATCTCGATGCGCCGAACGGCGCGCTCCCCCATGTACTTGATGGCGTTGTCCACCAAGTTGCTGAAGGCTTGGTTCAGGCGCAGCGGATCACCTATGACCGCGGGCAGGTCGCCGACGGAAATGGTGATCTGCTTCTGGTCGAGCTGATAGCGAAAGGTGTCGATGATGGTTTCCACCATCGGCCCCAGCGAAACGGCTTCGGTGGGGTTGGTGCGGGTGGCAATACGGGAGACGTTCAGCAACGAGCCGATCAAGCCGTCCATCCGTGAGACCGCAGCCAAGATGAACTGAATCGACTCATCGATGTCGCCGGACACCGCGCGCGTCTCCGGACTGGCGGGGGACTCGCGGCGCAGCTCATCGAGGCTGAGCTGCAATTCGCGGGTGAAACCCTGCACATTTATCAGCGGTGCGCGCAAGTCATGTGAGGCCACGTAGAGGAGGTCTTCCATCTCCTGGTTAGCCAGCGCCAAGCGCGCCGACTGTTGCTCGAGCACTGCCGCCATGGCGCTCTTGTCCCGCACCGCGTCTTCGAGCTGGTGGCGAGCTAGGAACTCGGTGCGGCGCATTGCCGCGCCGATGCGCATTCCGACCAGGGCCACCGCGCCCGAGGTAACAAGCAGCGATACGTTGGTCAGGAAGACGGCAGGGTTATGAATCCGCCCGTGCATCAGTGCCGCGGCCACGTAGGCAAACAGCAGCACCCCGCTCAAAAGCAGCACGTCGCCAGCCCGGCAGGGCATGAAGATCGGTAAGCCCAGTATCAGCAGGGTCAGCGCGACGAAGTAGGGCGTGTCGTAGCCCTCCATGAGCGCCGGCACGGCGGCGAACATGCACCCGACCACGATCCCCAGCAGCAACACCAACCAGTCGGGGTGTCGTTCGCCGAGGGGGCCTCGAACCGCGGCCAGGATCGCGCTGGTCAGCAGTACGCAGACGAGGCGCCAGGCGGTGAGGGTGGCGAAGTCAGTGGCATAGAGCATGTAATCGGCGACCATGTAGAAGGGAGCAATGCAGAGCACCAGCACGCACGCCACCACTGCCCGCCGCCGCATGAGGCGGCGCGTCTCGAGCTCGAACTGCGCTTGCAAGGCAGGGCCGAACGCCTCAGCTGTATCCACTGAGCCCCACATGGTCCAGCATCTGCTGTGTGAACAGCAATGCCTGTGCCCCCGATCGGCTTCATAAGGCAGCGGCCCGGATCGGACCTAGGCGCCCCAACCGCGAACAGAAAAGTTGACACCGGTCCAAATTTGGACGCTGCCGGCAGTTGCTCCCGGCACGCAGGTTCGATAAACGGCCGGTGCTGTGACGCGCGTAGGGAGGCAACTCGTGAGGATGGCCGGCGCCTGATTGCCGCACCCGGGACCCTTGGCTTAGAATCCTATGCGGCAACAATCGTGGGGAGGGAGATCACCATGACAACACAGGGCAACACTGAAAAGAAGGAACGATCGTGGCCAGCGATTCTGGGCTGGGGCAGCTTGGCGCTGTTCAGCATCGGCTTCGTGGTGGTGATCAGCACGCAGCTGGGTGAATCATGGAGCAAGCGCGAGGAGGAAGCCAAGAAGCTGGTGCGCGCGTTCAAACCCGATGGCACCCTGCCGCTCGACGACATGACCAAGGTGCTGCTGACCCAGGGCACGGATGTGGAGGTATTCATCGGAGAGTTCTCCTGGGGATCGAAGCAAAAGAACGGGCCCGAGTACGAGGTCAGCCTCACTTGGCGCGAAGGCAACAACCATCGTCAGGCCGTTTGGCGCGCCGATCTGAAGACCAAGGCGGTAACTCCGCAGGGCGACGAGGCCGCCGCGATCCCGAAGCGGGTAGCCGAAAAGCTGGCGAAATCCGGCGGCGCCCCCTGAGCCGCTTGGGCGGCGTTGCCGCGCACGCGGGGACAAGTTCGCCGAGTCATACCGCAAGGAGTGGGGCATGAATCTCGTGGCGATTCGCGTCGAGAAACCTGACGATGTCAACCTCATCCTCGGGCAAGCGCACTTCATCAAGACGGTTGAGGATCTGCACGAGGCCCTAGTCAGCGCCGTCCCCGGCATCCGTTTCGGACTCGCTTTCTGCGAGGCTTCGGGGCCTTGTTTGGTCCGCGCCAGCGGTACCGACCCGGAGCTGGCGTCACAGGCGGCGCAGCAGGCCCTTGCCATCGGCGCCGGGCACTCCTTTCTCGTTCTCTTGCGCGATGCTTTTCCCATCAATGTGCTGAACGCGATCAAAATGCTGCCCGAGGTGTGCTCGATTCACTGCGCCACCGCCAACCCGGTCGAGGTCGTGGTCGCGGAGTCCGAACAAGGGCGCGGCATAGTCGGGGTCATCGATGGTCTCAAACCCAAGGGCATCGAGCGCGACGACCATGTCGCGGACCGCAAGGCCCTGCTGCGCAAGTTCGGGTACAAGTTGAGTTAGATTAAATCACTACGCGCGTGCGAGGGGGGGCAACCGCGCGGGAGCCGCCCGTCGCTGGCACCGAGGCCTTGCGCAAGCCAGTCCGGCCACGGCCGCAATCACTCGCCCGCGATCCGCCGCCTGAGACTGCGGCGGCGAGCCTGAATGCGCTGCGTGCGCCGGCGCCACCCCTGCACTTGCTTCGCGCGATGCTCGATCAGCGCGGCCGGGCAGCGATGCATGAACAGGCGCGATGACCCCGCGACCAAGACCAGATCATCAATCATGCCGCCGTTGAGCTTGTCGGGCACTAGGTCAAACGGCAGCAGGCCGTAGGCAAACGCGCCAAAGAGCAGAATCCGGCCAAGACCGTCGGCGCGGCGGTCAAAGAGGGCCAGCAGATAGACGATGCCTGCCAACGGCATATAGTGCCGGAACACCCCCCAGCCGCCGATGCGCCATTGCTGCCACAGGTTGCGATCAAGCATCGAGGCCACCACCGCCACCATCATCAACAGCACAATGCGGCTCGACCAACGCCACCACGTGCGCGTGGAGCCCTGAAGAGTGTAGTAGATGCGCTTGTACCACCACCTCGACGACCGCAGCAGCCCGGTGGTGCCAAGCCCGAGATCCTCCTCGATCGGCCCGCGGATCGCGACTACTTCGAGGGAAATCGGCTGCCCGGCAGCGTCGGCTCGCGCTGCTATTGTCGGCTCGCCGGTGCGGCCGGGGCATGCCCACAGCAGGGCCGCCAGCCATATGAAACGGACAGTTCGGCTCGTTCCCATTGCTTTTTGAAGATGCTGCACCTGGCTCCCAGAAGTCAAACCGACGAAACCGTCACGGAAGTGGCCGCTTCCCGAAAGTTGCCAAGCCAGTGCCGCCAGCGCTCACGGCACATGTTGGCGAACACGCGAATTCCCGTGGCACATCACTTGCTGTCCCATTGTGGCAGATCACATGAGTGATCGAGAGCAATACAGGGAGGACACAGTAACATGCAAGACCAAGTCAGCGAGATGGTTCGCACGCTCCGCGCGCGCCTGAACATGACCCAGGAGGAGTTTGCCCATGCGCTGGGCCTGACCGTGGGAACCGTGAATCGCTGGGAAAACGGCCGATTCCGTCCGAGTAAGCTGGCCCGAGCGACCATCACCGAGTTCGCGCGCCGCCGCGGCATTTCGATCGAGCCGACCGAGCACGTCGAGGCCGACTCCGTCGAACACCACCGGGACGTAGCCTAGCCAACGGCCGCCGGGCATCGCGCGGCGGCAGCTGCCCCCTCAGTGCCCCTGCGGGTGCAAATCAAACACGACGGCTCCGTCGCTGAATTCCGCGGCCTGGTGCCAAGGCAAGACCGCCGATCGCCAGGCCGCTCGTGTCTGTGGAGCCAGCGCGCCACGGTGCACCACAACCCATCGCACGTCCGCACGGGATTGCAGCGCCGCCACTGCCTCTGACTCGGGCAAGCGCCGAGCGACAGCTCGCAGCGCCGTGTTTTCCGGGTCGGGATGGCCGGTGAATCCGTTCACCAGCGGCAGCCAATGATACGTGCTGAAGTACATGTACCAGCTCTCCCGCAGAAGGCCGGGAAAGGTATCGTCACCAACCGGCACTTCCACGCACACGCCACCGTCGCCATGTTGGCGCAACCAGGCATACACCGGCGGAATTTCCTCCCCGACGGGAACCGCTTCCAGCTCAATATGCGCGGCGCCGAAGATGCGGGTTTCAAGTATGACAGCGGCGGTCAGAAGGCCACACAGCAGCACGCTCACCACCCACTGCCAGCCGCTGCGAGGCAGTGCTCGCAGTAACTGCGCTGCTCCTCGCGCCGCCAACAGGGCCACCGCAAACACCACCAGCAGGCCGAAGCGCGTCGGATATCGAACTGCGCTCAGACCGGGCACCAACAAACCCAGAATCCTGTACGGGAGCGGAATCAGCACATCGCCCACGCGCCAAGCCGGCCCCAGCGCCAGGACATACCCACCAAGCGCAACCGCCAGCAGCGACGCCCGACCCGGCCACATTTCCGGGTTCATCCGGCGGCAGCCCAGCAGGGCCAGACCGATGGCTGTTCCGCCCAGGTAGAGTTCAGTACCAGGCGTGACAAAGCGGCTCCACGGCCGCGCGCTCATCAAGAAGGCCAAGGCGGCTCGGTCTACGTACGGGTCAGCCGGTATCACGCCGGCAGCTCGCATGCGCACGTACGGCAAGCTGAACGGAATCAGCACCACCACCGCCGCAGCCAGCGCCGCCGCAATCGCCAGCACGTCTCGCAGCGGCAGTTCCCGCCGCCATAGCGGGGGCAGCAGCAGTAGGCCCACCGTCGCGAAGGCGAAGTAGCCAAGGTAGTAAGACGTAAGCGCCTGCAACACCAACAACAGCGCGCAACCAGCCAGCCATGGCCAGTGGCCGGTACGCCGGTAACGCGCCAAGCACAGTACGATCAGCGGTAGATAGAACGTGCCGAGCAGCTGCACGCGAGCCAACTCGTTGAAGCGCCAGGGACTGAATGCAAACAGAAACCCGGCCAGCCAGCCGGCCTTGGCACTGGCAGTGAGCTCGACTGCCAGCAATGCCACGGCCACGCCGGTGAGGACAAATGAAAGCAACACTATCGACTGGTTGGCGAAGACGGGGTTGCCGGTACCCAGATAGAGCGGGCCGAACAGCCACTGATAGCCCAGCATATGTTCCGACCCGCCCAGTGACTCGGCCATGGGGTAGAGCACGTTGCCCTGCGACCAGTGCGCCGGATCACCGGAAAGCGCGTGCGTTCCCCAGGCCAGAATCCACAGGTTGAGGAAGATATCCTGCCGCCACCAGCCGCCAAGCGGGCCGAAGATACGCGCATCGACGACGTGGTCCCATAGGTGGCGCCCCAACGGCCAAGTCATGGCGATGCTCGCCAGGCCAAAGGCCGCCGTCAGAAGGAAGAGCTGCCGCGCCCTCATTCTCGGCAACATCGAGCGTCACTCGGAGTAATACACCAACACCGCGGGACTCATTCAGGTATGAGACCCTACGGCGCGCGAATCACAAACGACTTCGGAAGACCGGGCTGTCCGATCGTGTCGAGCACCCGGACCGTCAGGAGCGTATCTCCGCTTGGAAACGAGAACTCGGTACCCACCAACGCACAGAATTGCTCGTCGGTGCCGCTGCCGAGGAAGAAGAACGAACCGCCTGATCCCGTGCAGGCTTCTCCGCTCGACGAGCGAACGTTGAACCGGCAACCGAGGTCGTTCAGCACATCGGCGACCAGCTGGGTGCCGGCAAAGCTCGGCGGCGTGATCGCGGGCACGCCGCCAACCGGAGCCGGTACCGGCCCGCGATCGCAGACCGCCCCGCTGCCGTTGCCCAAAGGTCGAGCCGGCTGAATCTGGAGGTCGGGGCGTACGCTCGGATCGTCCTCGGCCCAGTTGAACACCGTGGTACCGACCGAGCGCCGGCCCGCGCCCTTCTTGGCCTCCACGACCAGGTAGAAGCCCTGCCGCACCAGCACTCGGTAGATGGGATTGCCACCTTTGTCCGTACCGATCGGAGTCGGTGCCACACCGCTGAGGTTGGCCACGCCGACGTAGGTCAGGTCCGGCCCGATCGGCGGCGGGGTGGCCGTGCGCGTCGCCGTCACCGTCGCCGTTCGCGTCGGCGTCGCGGTGCGCGTCGGGGTTCGGGTCAGTGTGGACGTCCACGTCACCGTCGGGGTCCGCGTTGGACTCGGCGTCCGGGTCGGGCTCGGTGTGCGGGTAAGCGTGAAGGTGGCGGTCGGCGTCACGCTCGGTGTGGCGGAAGGGGTATTGGTTACGGTCGGCGACGGCGTCGCAGAGGCGGTCGCCGTGGGCGTAAACGAGCTTGTGCGTGAAGGCGTTACGGTCGCCGTCACGCTCGCGGTCGGCGTCGCGCTCGGCGTTTTGGTTGCAGTGACGGTGGCAGTGCGCGAAGGCGTCAGGGTCATCGTCGCCGTGCCCGTGGCCGTGCCAGTCCTAGATGGAGTCAGTGTCAGAGTAACGGACGGGGTTCGAGTTGCCGTACGTGTCGTGGTCGGTGTGGTCGTAGCGCTCGGTGTTGCCGTCGCACTCACGGTTGCAGTTGCCGTTGCGGTTCGTGTTAGGGTGGCGGAGGGCGTCAGCGTCCCGGTGGCGCTCGGCACAGCGGTCGGCGTTGAGGTCGGCGTTTTGCTCGCCGTTGCCGTCATTGACGCCGTTGGAGTCCGCGACGGCGTCGCCGTCATTGTAGCGGTCCGAGTCGCTGAGGCAGTCGCGGTCGGGCTCGCACTCGGCGTAGAACTCGGCGTCTGGGTCACTGTGGCGGTCGCGGAGGTCGAGTAGGTCGCGGTCGCGGTGGGGGACTCGGTCGCCGTCCAGGTCGCCGTGCTACTGGCGGTGGATGACGGGGTGAAAGTCGCTGTCGGCGAATTAGTCGGCGTTCGGGTGGCAGTTGGAATTATCACAATGGTGCCGGTGGGCGAAGGCGTAAAGGTGCGCGTGCGAGAAGGCGACGCGCTCGGCGGGGGCGTGCGCGTCCTGGTCGCACTCGGGGTGAATGTGAGCACGCGTGTAACAGTTGGTGTCGGCGAGCGCGACGGTGTCCGCGTACGCGTCGGCGTACTGCTGGCACTCCCCTTCGCGGTGACCGTCGTCGTGCGCGAAGCCGTCGAGGTGGCTGCCGCCGTCTCAGTTATGCTCGGCGTCGCTGTGACAGATGCAGTCGGAGTCATGCTCGCCGATGGGGGAGACGACGTTACAGACATCTCCGGCGTTGCCGTCGCGCTTTCGGACGGGGTCGGACTCGACGTCGGCGTTTCCGTAGCCGAGGCAATTGTGCTCGCCGAAGGCGTTGGCGACGCTGTCGCGGTTTGCGTTGCCGTGGCAGCCGCGCTCGGCGTCAAGCTGCTGGTTGGAGGTGGCGCGGTCGACGTCGGGCTCCCCGTGGCTGTGCCACTCGGAGTTGCCGTTGTCGTGGCCGTACTCGATGGGCTGGGCGAAAAGCGTGTGGTTGATGTTGCTGACGGCGACGGTGACGGTCTCGCAGTTGCCGTGGCAGATGCACTGGGTGTCGCCGTTACTTCACCCCAGCGCCCTATCACAGCGACCAGATCGGCTGCGGTCACCAAGCCATCGCGGTTCGCATCGAACTCGGCGCAGGCGTCGCCGCGCCCGAAAAGAGCCACCGGCAACGCAGCCAGCACCGCCTCGCGGGCGCTCGGGCAAGCCCCTAGGGCTTGCCCTGCGCCACCAATCACGACCAGCCCCATTGCCAGCGCCACCGCGCCTACCCAGCCCGTCCCCCTTGCCAAGGCCGAGGACGCGACCCGGCTGCACATCATCGCCGACCCTGTTCTACTGCTGCCGCACGTCGTCGCGCTACGTGATGATTCTTGCCAACCACTACCGACTTTGGCCCCTTCGGCGTCCCCTGGCGCGGGCTGACGCCCGCAACCCAAACATGGAGAGTTGCAGTCCGTCATGCCCGCAATCCTCTAGCGGGCATCCAGGCGGGGCGGCGAGCTTGCCCGCACCCCCGCCCATGGATTCCCCCGCCTAAAGCTTGCGGGAATGACGCTCCAAGAATCTGCGCGGCGCGCGAAGAAGGTCGGGAATAGTAGTTCAGGGCAGGCACTCGACTTCGCGCTGCGCTGGGCACCCCCGCCGCCACTGCGTCGCCTTTCGCCCGTCCCCCTGGCGTGCCGACACCCTCGGCTTCCGCCGCTCGGGCCGCACCGCCGGCGGCGGCCGCACAGCTCACAGACGCCCTTCCAACTCAAGCCGCTTCCGTCACCCCTCAGCAACCTGACGCCGGCCCTCCGCCAGCAACCGCTCGAGTTTTATCCTAACCAAATTGGGGTCAACGATCGGCTTCGCCAGGTAGTCATCGCAGCCGGCGGCCAAAGCCTTCTGTTCATCCCCAGCCATCGCCTGCGCTGTCAAGGCGATAATTGGAATGGAGCGGCCCTTCTCCAATTCACGTATGCGGCGCGTAGCCTCCCAACCGTCCATAACCGGCATCTTCAAGTCCATGAAGATCGCGTCTGGCGGCTCCCGCTCGACGGCCGCTACCGCTTCCAGCCCGTTACTGGCCTCGACAATCTCGAACTCGCCGATCCGCTTAAGCCGGTACACCAGGATTCGCCGATTATCCAGGTTGTCCTCTACCACCAGTATCCGCTTCCGACCCATGCTTCTTCCCTGCCACTCAGAATTCGCACGCAGCCGCTCTTCGCTTCCCGACCCTGCCCAGCCGCCATCCTCAGAACAGCGGACAAAAGAAAAGGGCCGGGAGCGCAGCTGCTTCCCGGCCCTTTTTTTCTCAGAGAGTCAGTCGCTTTTCAACTACGGCAGCACCGGCACGTGCATTTCGTCGCCTTCGCCCGAGTCCAGCCGCGAACCATCGTAGTTAAGATTGAACGCGGCCGAGAACGCCGTCCCAGCAACCCCGTCCGTATACAGCTCCTCAGCCACCCCGAGCAACCCATGGAACGCTTGGCTCGACGGCACCCCGCGGACGCGCGTCTGTCCAGTCAGCGTGCCCTGCACCCCGACCGAGAAAATCGACGAATAGTCGTCGGCGGCGCCGGCTCTAGTGTCCAGGTCCGCGAGCCGGATCGACTTGAAGCAGTCAACTCTGGTGGCCGAAGAGAACCGCTGCTCAAACTCGTTGATGATCGCCAGCTGCACCGCCGTCACTGTCTGCAGGCTGGGGTCCTCCTCAAGACGCTCCGTGCACGGCACCAATGTCAGCACGGTCCGCACCGTTCGGTTATCCCCGAACGGGAACGAGTCCTCGAAAAAATGATTCAGGATAAGCGTTCCCGGGCACGCGGCGTACTCCTCCGTACCGCACTCCGCCGACGGCGTTGTCCCGAGACAAAGCGTCGTGTCGGTATTCACTTGCCCCTCGATCGCGCGAACACCCACCGCGTTGTACTGCCGAACATCAACGCTCCCGGGCGCGCCGCCGGTGACCTCGTAAATACGCGCCGAACCCGTGAAGTGATTGCCGTCGACCGGCTGCGCGTCGTTTATGTTGTTTACTTCGACGCACTTCAACTCGCCGACGAAGGGATCAGTCACCGGCCCGATGGACCCGCCCTGGATACCGCAACCCGTCGTCCCATCACACGGCAGTGGCGCCTGCGGATTGTCACCCGCAACAAACCCGATTGGCTGCGCCGGCGTGAACTCTATAAAGAAGTTCGACACCGTCCATTGCGCCTGGCATCGCCCGCCAAAAACTTGGCAATTTAGCACCGGGTCATCCGTATTCGGGTCACACGGCAATATTGGGATGTTGTCGCATCGCCCTGTCGAGTTAACCCAGAAGCAGTGCAGGGAACGGGCATTGCCGTCGTCGGTATTGTTGAGTTCGATCACCGTGTCCTGGGATACACCGCCGTTCAGGAAGCCCGCCCTGTCAACAACCACCTTGGGGAACACCAGGAGTCCCGCAGGTTGATCTGCCGCGACCTGCGCCCGAGCGCTTCCGCCCGCCGCCAGGAGAACGGCCACCGCGCCCAGCAACGCGGGCGCAAAAGCTGAGTGGTCCGGTCTACGTGTACGCATTGCCCGTCTCCTTTCGTCCTTCGAACAACAGCCTCTTCCGATTCGCCCCGATCATGCTTCCGCCGCTTACGGCGCGGCAAGACGAATGACCGCAACCGAGCCGGGCGTCCCGACCTGGTTCGGCAGGTTAGTCAGGTCATCGTTGCCAAGCAGATTCAGGGAGACATCCACAGAGGCGCTATTCAAGCCCGTGCCGTCAGTCACCACGCTGCTGGCAACGCCCAGCACGCCGACCTGCGTTCGCGGCGTGATCCGCGCCGACAAGAACGTCGTCACGCGACCGGCGAACGCCCCAGCGGGAGCCGTCTCAGCAAGCGACAGCTGGCGCCAGCACGTCACGTTCACCAGTGACGACAGATGGCCTTCATACTCATCCCAAACATCAAAGTACACAGGCACCGTTGAAGCCGCCATGTTCTCGAGGTCTTGCGTGCACGGGATCATCGTGAGGTAGTTAGCGACCGACGATCCGGCATTGCCCAGCGTTTCGACAACCGGATCGGCCGTGCCTTCGGTCATCAGGCCGAACTGCAACGCCGCAGGGCAGCCATTGTACTCGACGTTGTCCAACGCCAGATCATTGAGCGGCGTAGCGGGGTCGGCTGGGTCGATTCCCTGGATGCCGATCGCGTTGTACTTCGAGACGTCACCGCTGGCAGAATTCTGGATCGTGGCCTCGCCCTTCAGAGAGTTGTAAGCGATCGGCTTATCGCTCGAGTCCACCTCCGCGCACAGCAGCTGCCCGGTAAACCCCGCCGTCACCGGCGGCACTGCACCCGGATCCAGCCCGGCCCCAAGCGGGAACGACGCGGTTCCAGGCGAGTTGTCGCTAGAGTCGACGCGGCGGCCTTGGCTCACCTGCCAGTGAGTCGGCTGGAGCTTTGTCAGCCAGATACTGAAATCGGACTCCTGCCAGCGCGGCTGCAACGTGCTCGGGTCGATCGATCCGTCGATGTAAAAACACCGCGCGTGGACGATCGTAGTCCTGGTATTGGTTATTTGGATGATCGTGTCGCGGGTCCCGTCCGCGATCACCTTGGGAAAAATCAAGATCGAACCTGGCCGTTCCGTCGAGACGTCGGCGCGCGCCACCCCAACCGCCGCAAACCCAAAAGCGCACGCTGCGAGCGCTATCGCGACAGGTAGGCTCTTCGTCGTCCTCATGGCCTTCCTCCTTTAGACTTCATTCCCTCGGTCATTCCTACCCGACCCGCAACCGCCACACGGTCAGGGAATAATAATCGAGTCTGTCACGGTTCTGTCGCCGTCTTGGTGAATGTTGTAGGCGCTCGATCCGCCGCCAGCGGCGGAGAGAATGGCCAGGCGGGCGGAGCCGACAAGTCCCGACCCAACCGGACGAATACGCGTTTGCCCGGCGACGGTACCAGCGACAGCGGCATTCCAGATCGAACGCGGCGACTGCGTCGTGTCGATCAAAGACAGCAGGCTTTGGAAGTGGCAGTCGACCCGGCGACTCGTGGAGAAGCGCTGCTCGAACTCATTATAAACGAGGAATTGCGCAGTCGACACCCCGAGGGAGGGGTCCGCCCCGCTTAAGTCCCCGGAGCAGGGCGACAGATTAAGGATTGTCGCGCTTGAACTTCCCGCGTCGATCGGGTTCGTTGCGCCGTCGAACAGGTGGTTAACCACAAGCACGGACGCGCAACCGCCGTACTCATCACCGAGCACGAGTTCGTTGTTAGTGTCGCTGTTAAAATTGGAGGCGAAACCCACCGCGTTGTATGTCGCCACGTCGATCGTCCCATCGGGAAGGATCGTGGTGATACTCGCCTGTCCTTCGAGATCGTTGGTGTTCGAGGCTCCCGCAAAGGGCGTATCTGTCGCCGGATCCACCTCGATGCAACGCAGCTCACCGACAAAAGACAGTTCCGGCACCGGCGGAATCAGAGTACCGTCGTTGTCTTGCCCATCGATGCAGGTACCGCCCGGACAGTCGAAGAAACTCGTGCACGATGCGCCAGCGTTGGCCGACGAAGCCGAGCAGACCCGCACGCCACGCATCGGGAGGGCTGTGCTTGCCAGCCCCCTCGAAGCTAGCCACCCAAGCGGCTGACGACGGGTCAGCACGACCTGGAAGTCAGTCACCGTCCAGCCCGGCAGGCACACACCTATCGTGCTGCCGGCGACGCAGTCGACGAACGAGGTGCACACTCCGCCGGTATTGCTGCAGTGGCTGTTGGAGTTGATGTAGAAGCACTTCGCCGTCACGGAGGCACTGTCGCTGGCGTTGCTCAACCGCAACAAGGTGTCTTGCGACGTGTCGGTGCTCACCGCAACATCGGTGAAGATCACCGCCGAGGTGGGGCGATCAGAGTTCGTCAGCGCCAGCGCGGACGGTGCCGCACCCAAGATTGCCAGCAAGGCCACCGCCGTTGCCGAGCCGATTCGCTTCATAGTCAGCATTGCCCGTCTCCTTTCTCTGCAGGCCACAATCATCCGATGATCTGCCACACACGACTCCAGGCCACTGGCCCGCTACGGGGTAACTCCCAAGATGGAGTCAGTTGCGCAGAACTGGCCTGGATCGCAGTCTCCATCACTGATGCAGCCAAGGCCCGTAAAGCACGGGGCCACGTCGCTAGCGTTGGCACATTGCCCCGAGTCACTCGGCTCAATACAACGAGCACGGTTGCCGACGAAGTGGGTGTTGGCCGCGTCCGTGCCCACCGTACCGACATCAAGATTGGAGTGGAACGCTTCCGAGACCGCCAAGATTCCGGATTGCGCGAGGCAGAGGCCTGCGGCGCTGCAGTCAGCGTCAGAGTTGCACAGCGTGCCGGTGTCCGCACACCGCCGTCCATACGCCGTACGGATACGGGTCTGGGCGAAGGTGCTGCCCAGGTTTGCGGCGGAGAAGTTGGCCGAGATCTGATCGAGTCGACCATTGAACCAGCAAGTAAACGGCCTCGAGGCCGAGAACGACTGCTCGAATTCGTTGGTGATACGGAACTGCGCCGTCACGGTGGCCGGGATCAGGTTCTCGAAGTCGGCCGTGCACGGGACCATAGTCAGCTCGGTAGAAACCGGGCAAGCCCCAGCCGGGCAGCCATTATTCTCCGCAACGAGGTCATCGGCGCCTTGGGCGTAGTGGTTGAAGTACTGCACCTCAGGGCAAGCGTTGTACTCCTCGTTGTTCATACTGATGAGCTTGTCGGTGACGATCGGCTCAATCGCCCGCACGCCGATGGCGTTATACTCGCTGATCTGGTCGGTGCCGAGGGTCTGGATTACCGCCTCGCCCTTGAGCGCATTCTGGCCCAATGGATTAAGGCTGCTGTCCACCTCGTAGCAGACCAGCTGCCCGCGGAACGGCTGCGCTGGAGCCAGCGGCACGTCACCCGAAAATTGGCCCGGGCAGATCTGCGAGGGGCCATTGGGCACACATTCCACGGGCGGCGTCGGCGGGCCGGTCAGGCTGGCATCGCGACCAGTGGAAACACGCCAGATCGTCGGTTGCTGCCGAGTCAGGCCAAAGCCGAAATCCAGCATGTTCCAGAGGATGTTGTCGCAGGTGTTGGCGGTGCAATCGGCCGAGGTGGCACATACGCCACCCGCGACCGAACAAGTCCCGCCCACGCAAAGATTCAGTCCGCAGTCAGAGTCCAGCGAGCAAACCCCGTTGGTCAGCCGGCAGCGACCGCTGGCGTTGATGTACTCGCAGTGCACCAAGACCGTGTCGGGCCGGGTATTGGTGATCTGGATCAACGTGTCACGCGTCCCATCCGCGATCACCTTAGGAAAGAAGAGTACCGAACCAGTTTGGTCGGTCGTGGCGTCGGCTCGGGCGCTGCCCCACCAGAGTCCCAGCAGTGACAGCACGGTTCCCAGGCCGGTCAGCCAAGGATTTCGCTTCAGCACACGCATCGCACGCCTCCTTTTCGTCAGTACACCGTTCACACGCACTCCCCATACAGCGACCGTCGCTCGGGGAAATGCCCCCGCTGTATCGCTCATTTACCCTAAGTTGTCAAGAGAAAAAGGAAAGCCCCAGCCCCTCATCTCCAACTCCGCAATTCCGGCGGTCGGTCAAACGTTTCAACGTGGGGAGGTATGGCCTACGCCTACGGCAATGTCAAGCGAAAAGAGGCTGCCAGCAGGGTCCTGTCATAGTCGCGTGCGCGCGGTAGGATCAGCGTAAGCAGACGGAGCTGTTGGCGCGGAGCGCATGCAGCAAGTGCGCAGGAGCGGCAATAAATTCGCCGCGACAGTGGTGCTGTCGCCCGTTGGGGCGCAA
>JACQVA010000066.1 GCA_016210005.1 Deltaproteobacteria bacterium
GCACCAACTGGGCGCCGGCGGGTGCGCGACACATTTGTGGGTAACGTGGTTCGGTGTTATGGCCGTCATTCCCGCGAAAGCGGGAACGGATCCAGCTTGGCGTTTGGCGCTATGGACAAGCAGTTCTGCGTTTACATCCTGGCCAGCATTCCCGCGAAAGCGGGAATCCAGTTTGGCGTTTGGCGGGTCGTAGCGACCCGGTGCCGTGGAATCCCGCTTTCGCGGGAATGACAGATTGCGTCCCTTTCGGCCATGGGCCCCGGGGGCACCCCGCACCTGGTTATGGCCCTCTCGGCGTGCTAGCCTAGGGCCGGTGTCTGTTTGGCGCGAGGATCCCGCCTGCCGGCCATTACCCACGGCCAGCTTCCCGCTCAGATATTCAGGCATGGAAGAAACAAGCCGGTGCTGCCGTGCCGGTAGCAACGGATCGGTCACGCGGCCGCAGTGGCGGCCCCAACCAGGAGCGCGAGGCTACTGCGCTTCGCGAGTCGGAGGATGGTCATGACGACAACTGAGATTCAGGGTGTGTTGGACAGCCTGATGCGCGGCATCGACAAGAAGACGGTGGTAACTATCGAACTCCGCCCGGACGCTGACGGACCTGCGGTGACGGTGCAGTTGCGCTGTGACAAGCGCACCGGCTCGCTTCAGCTTACCGAGGCCGATCTGTTCGCGGCGCGAACTGATCTCATGCGGCGCAACCGCGTGCGCACCGCCCTCAAGCGTGCCCGCGATCGCATGTGGGATGAGACTCGTCCCCTCTTCAGCACCAAGTCGGAGCACCAAAAGGCCCAAGGCGCCGCCTGGTTTCACCCCTCCCAGCGCGGACGCGGCGGTCGGAGGTAGAGCACAACCGGCACGCTCTTGCGGGCGAGGGAGGACAAGGCGGCCGTCGTCCGAATATACGCCTCGATGCGAAATGAAGGGTTCAGCGACCGCGCCGGCCCGGTTCGGCGCGTTCACCGAGCGGAAAGGCAGCATTGAACCATTCAATCCTTCGCGCCCTCAAGGGCCTGTCGGCGGCGGTTCCACGGGACCCCGAAGAGCCCATACGTTCGGAGCTCTTCAGCATAGAGCGTCTCGAGCAGCACGCCGAGAGCCTCGCGGCGGCGCAGCGCGTTACGACAAAGCCCGAGACCCGTCGCCAGCTGGCGACTCGACTCCGGGACAACGGCCGGGTGCTGCTGGCCGCATATCGCGCCATCGGTGCCGCCATTCGCGAGGAACGCGCCATCACCCCGGCGGCCGAGTGGCTGGTCGACAACTTTCATATTGCAGAGGAACAGATTCGCGAGATCCGCGATGATCTCCCCAGCGGTTTCTACCGCCAACTTCCCAAGCTGGCGGACGGGCCCCTCGAGGGCTATCCGCGCGTATTCGGGATCGCTTGGGCTTTCGTAGCCCACACCGACAGCCTGTTCGATCCGGAGACGTTGCGCCGGTTCGTACGCGCCTACCAGCAGGTGCAGCCGCTCACGATCGGCGAGCTGTGGGCGGTGGCGATCACGCTGCGCATCGTCCTGGTCGAGAACTTGCGGCGCTCGGCGGAGCGGATCGTGAAAGGCCGCGCGGCGCGCCAGGAGGCCGACGCTCTGGCCGACCGGCTGCTGGGAATCGGCAGCCGTGCCCCGGAGCCGGTGGAGACGGTCCTGCGAGGTCTCGGCCAAAGACCCCTGCCTGCGAACTTCGCGGTCCAGCTGGTACAGCGGCTGCGCGATCAGGATCCGGCGGTGACGCCGGCGCTACGCTGGCTGGATGAACGCCTGGCAGCTCAGGGAACGACCGCGGATGCGATCGTCCGCGCGGAACACCAGCGCCAGGGCGCGATGAACGTGACGGTGCGCAACGTGATCACCAGCATGCGCCTGATGTCCGCCGTCGATTGGGCGGAGTTCTTCGAGAGCGTCAGCCTCGTCGACGCCGCGCTATGCGCCGGTAGCGACTTCGCCGCAATGGATTTCGCGACGCGGGATCGTTACCGCCACGCGATCGAAGCGCTGGCGCGAGGCTCGGACCACGCGGAACTCGAGGTCGCCAGGCGTGCGCTGCTCGCTGCTAAACGCGGCGCCGGCGTGCCCTTCAAGACGCCGCCAATAGAGGCGGCGCCTCAGGGCGAACGGGAGAAGTCCATTGAACTCAAGAGCAATGCCGCTCGGGCTGAGGAGGCCCCGTCCTTTCAGGGGCCGTCTCGAAGCCCTGCTGGCGAGGTGACCGAGCGCCAGCGCGAGCAGGACCCGGGCTACTACCTCATCGGCAAGGGACGGCCGGCCTTCGAGACGGCACTCGGATTTCGGGTGCCGATGCGGGACTGGCTCGCTCGTATCTACACAGCCGCCGGAATCCTAGGATACTTGGGAACGGTTACCATCCTCAGCGCCTTCATCCTCGCTCTGTCGTTGTTCGCTGTGGTGGAATCCGGGGGCGGTGGAGCGGCTCTCTTCGTGCTCGCGCTGCTCGCACTGGTCCCGGCATCGGATGCGGCCCTGGTGCTGGTGAACCGTCACGTCACGAATCAGTTCGGCCCGACGGTGCTGCCCGGTCTGGAGCTTCGCGACGGGGTGCCGGCAGGCTTGCGCACGCTGGTCGCCGTGCCGGCGCTGCTGACGACGTGCACGGCGATCGAGGAGCTGATCGAGCGCCTCGAGGTTCATCATCTCGCCGGTCAGGATGACGAGTTGTACTTCGCTCTGCTCTCGGACTGGACGGATTCCACCACCGAGTGTGCGCCAGAGGACGAGGAGCTTCTCGCTGCCGCCGCGGACGGCATTGCGCGCCTCAATCAACGATACGCCCGGGCACCGGATTGTGAACGCTTTCTCCTGCTCCACCGCCGGCGGGTCTGGAACCAGAGCGAGAGAAAATGGCTCGGATCGGAACGCAAGCGCGGGAAGCTGCACGAGCTCAATCGCTTGCTGCGCAACGCGCCCGACACGACCTTTCTAGCGGTCGGCGGCCACCCGCCGGTCGTGCCCGCCGCGGTGCGCTACGTGATCACCCTCGATGCCGATACGCGGCTGCCGCGCGGAGCCGCCAGGCGGCTGGTCGGAAAGATGGCCCACCCCCTCAACCGTCCGACGCTCGATCGGCACACCCGCCGCGTGGTCGAGGGTTACGCCGTAATGCAGCCGCGGGTCACGCCGACACTGCCGACCGGCCGCGAGGGATCGCTGTTCCAGCGCGTGTTTTCGGGTCCGGGCGGCGTGGATCCGTACGCCTTCGCGGTCTCCGATGTATACCAGGACTTGCTCGGCGAAGGGTCTTACACCGGCAAGGGAATCTACGACGTGGATGTTTTCGAGGCCGCACTCGAAGGGCGGGCAGCCGAGAGCACGCTGCTCAGTCACGACTTGCTGGAGGGGATCTTCGCTCGCTCTGGGCTGGTCTCCGATATCGAGGTCGTCGAGGAGTTCCCCTCGCGTTACGACGTCGCCGCCGCGCGCCAGCACCGCTGGGCGCGGGGCGATTGGCAATTGCTGCCGTGGATTTTCGGCCGCGATTCCCGCTTGCAAAGGGGGGGTCTTTCGCATGCGAGCGCTGAAGGCCCGCAGCAAATCCCCCCGCAGCCCGCTTTGTCAAAGGGGGGAACTCCGTTCGCCGGCCGCTGGAAGATGCTCGACAACCTGCGCCGCACGTTGGCGGCGCCGGCCGCCTTCCTCGCGTTGTTGGCGGGATGGCTGCTGCCGCCCGCTTCCTCCGCGGCGTGGAGCGCGTGTGTCCTCTCGATGATCGCGCTGCCTGCCCTGCTGCCCTTCGTGGCTGGGATCGTACCGCGGCGGCCGGGGTTCTCGAAGCGCAGCCACCTGCGCGCGGTGGCGGCGGATCTCGCGCTCGCCCTGTCGCAGATCGCGTTCGTGGTGACGCTGCTCGCCCATCAGGCGTGGTTGATGAGCGATGCCATCGCGCGAACGCTCTTCCGTCTTTGTGTGACGCGACGGCACCTGTTGGAATGGGTCACGGCCGCGCAGGCGAAGTTCAGCCTCCCGCTCGATATCCGCGGTTTCTACCAGCGCATGGCCGGCGGCGTGGCGCTGGCCGCGCTGGCAGCCGTCGTCGTCGCGTGCGTTGGGCCGGCGGCGTGGCCGATCGCGGCGCCTTTGGTGGTCTTGTGGCTGCTGTCGCCGGCGGTCGCGCAGTGGGGGAGCCGGCCGCCGCCGGTGGCGGGGCCGACAGTGCTCTCCGCTGCCGACACCCACGCGCTGAGGCTGATCGCACGCCGCACCTGGAGCTTCTTCGAGACCTTCGTCGCGCCCGAAGACAACTATCTCCCCCCCGACAACTTTCAGGAAGACCCGAGCCCGCTGGTGGCCCATCGCACCTCTCCGACCAACCTCGGGCTGTATCTGCTCTCCGCGGTCGCCGCCCGCGATTTTGGCTGGCTCGGTACGCTCGACACCGTCGAGCGGCTGGAGGCGACGCTGGCGACGATCAACCGGCTCGAGCGCTTCCGCGGCCACTTCTACAATTGGTACGACACGCGCGACCTGAGACCGCTCGAGCCGAAGTACGTCTCTTCCGTGGATAGCGGCAATCTCGCCGGACACCTGATCGCGCTCGCAAACGCCTGCCGGGAAATCAGCGACGCTCCCGTGGTGGGCCCACCGTGGCTCGCGGGGATCGCAGACGCGCTCGGGCTCGCCCGGGAATCACTGCACGCGCTGGTGGACGACCGGCGAACACAAACGGTGACGCGAAAGCAACTCGCCGAAGCCCTCGACGCGCTCGCGGCCTTGTTGCGGCCGGTTGCGGTGACCCCGGCTGGGGTTGCCGGACAGCTGGCGGCACTCGCCCGCCACGCCGACGCGGTTAGCGACATCGCCCGAACCTTGACCGAGGAACGGGGTGATGGCGCCGGCGCCGAAGTGCTGAGCTGGGCAGAGGCAGTGCGGGCATGCATTCGGGGCCACGAGCGCGACCTCGAACAGCTCATGCCCTGGGCCGCGGTGCTGGCTGCGGCGTTGCCGCCCGTTGAAGAAGGGGGGCCAGGGGGGATTGCTGGCGCACCAAGTGCCACGAACGCGGGCAAATCCCCCCTTACCCTCCTTGGCCAAAGCGGGGAACCCGGCGCAGTGGCTTCGCCCGACGAGGCGATCCATTCTGTCTTCGACTCCATCCCAACCCTGGCTGAGCTACCGGATCGCTGCGAGGCGGCTCTCGATATCCTAGACCGCCACCGGGTGGAGATTGCGGCGCAGAGCGCAGCAGACGACTCGCTCGCTCGCGCCGGCGTTCTTCGCAACGCGCTCGAGCGGTCCACCCATGCCGCCCGGGGGCTGGAGCGGCGCCTGGCGGCGCTGCGCGCGCTCGCGAAGGAGATGTTCAACGCCATGGAGTTCGGGTTTCTCTTCGACCCCGCCCGGCAGTTGCTCTCGATCGGGTTGTCGGTCGTCGAGGGCACTCTCGATTCCAGCTGTTACGACTTGCTGGCCTCCGAGGCCCGCCTGGCCAGCTTCGTCGCAATCGCGAAGGGGGATGTACCCGTGCGGCACTGGTCTCGGCTTGGGCGCGCCCTGACGCCGGTCGGCCGCGGCTCAGCGCTGATCTCATGGTCGGGCTCGATGTTCGAGTACTTGATGCCGGCGCTGGTGATGCGCGCGCCGGCGGGCAGCCTGTTGGAGCAGACCAGCCGCCTCATCGTCCGCCGTCAGATCAAGTATGGCGCCGAGCTCGGCGTGCCATGGGGCGTCTCCGAATCGGCGTACAACATGCGAGATCTCGAGCTCACCTATCAGTACTCGAACTTCGGCGTGCCCGGCCTGGGGTTGAAACGCGGGCTCAGCGAGGATGCCGTCGTCGCTCCCTACGCGACGGCGCTGGCCGCGATGGTGGACGCAAGAGCCGCGGTGCAGAACTTCTCACGTCTGGCGGCAGCCGGCGGCCGCGGCCGCTACGGCTTTTACGAGGCTCTGGACTACACGCCAGCACGTCTTCCCGAAGGCGCGCCCGTGGCGATCGTGCGCGCTTACATGGCACATCACCAGGGAATGACGCTGCTCGCAATCGCCAATGCGTTGCAAGGCGGGGCCATGCGCGTCCGCTTTCATTCCGAGCCGATGGTTCAAGCCACGGAACTCCTGCTGCAGGAACGCACGCCCCGCGACGTCGCCGTCGCTCGCCCGCGAGCCGAGGAGGTGAAGGCGGCCACCAACGTCCGCGAACTCATGGCGCCGCTGTTGCGCCGATCTTATTCTCCGCACTCCTTCGTTCCCCGCACCCACCTCCTGTCGAATGGCCGGTACGCCGTGATGCTGACCGCTGCCGGCTCGGGCTACAGCCGCTGGCGCGACCTCGCGCTCACGCGTTGGCAAGAGGACGTGACCTGCGATTGCTCGGGCACGTACGTCTTCCTGCGCGATACGCGCAGCGGCGAGGTGTGGTCGGCTGGGTACCAACCCAGCGGCGTCGAGCCGGAGAGTTACGAGGTGGAGTTCACCGAGGGTCGAGCCGAGATCGTCAGGCGTGACGGCACGATCACGACGGCGCTCGAAGTTGCGGTCTCGGCCGAGGACGATGCCGAGGTGCGCCGCGTGTCGATTTCAAACCTCGGGAGCCGCGCCCGGGAAATCGAGCTGACCTCATACGCCGAAGTGGTGTTGGCGCCGGCGGCGGCCGATGCGGCGCACCCGGCTTTTTCCAAACTGTTCGTGCAGACGGAGTTCGCCGCCGACGTCGGCGTGCTGTTGGCCACGCGCCGCCGCCGCTCACCCGGCGAAGCCGAGGTGTGGGCGGCGCACCTGGCGGTGGTGCAAGGTGAGGTTCAGGGCGCGGTGCAGTTCGAAACCGATCGGGCGCGCTTCCTCGGCCGCGGGCGCGAGATCCGGACGGCGATCGCGATGCTGGGCCAGCCGCTGTCCAACACCGTGGGCGCTGTGCTCGATCCGATCTTCAGCTTGCGCTGCCGCGTGCGCATCCCGCCCGGAGTTACCGCGCGGGTGGCGTTCTGGACACTGGTCGCGCCATCCCGCAGTGAAGCGCTCGACCTGGCTGACAAGCATCGCGACGCGACCGCCTTTGAACGTGCGCTGACCCTGGCGTGGACCCAGGCCCAAGTCCAGCTCCATCATCTCGGCTGTGCTCCGGATGAAGCGCACCTCTTTCAGCGTCTCGCCAACCATGTGATCTACTCCAATCCCACGCTCCGGCCTTCGTCAATCATCCTGAACCGAAACCAGCGCGGGCCGTCGGCACTGTGGGCGCATGCGATCTCGGGCGACTTGCCGATCGTCTTGGTTCGTATCGATGAAGTCGAAGACCTGGAGATCGTCCGACAGCTGCTGCGCGCTCACCAGTACTGGCGGATGAAGCAGTTGGCAGTGGATCTGGTAGTCCTGAACGAAAGACCCGCATCCTACGCCGAGGATCTGCACGCCACCCTGGAGGCACTGGTTCGGACCAGTCAGTCGCGCTCCCGTTCCGAGGCCGACGGCGTCCGTGGGAGCGTGTTCGTCCTGCGCGCCGACCAACTTTCGGCGGAGGTGCGCACTCTGCTGCGAGCGGTGGCGCGGGCGGAGCTCCTCAGCCGCCGCGGCAGCCTTTCCGAGCAGGTCAAACTTCTTGAGGAGCCGCCAGCCGCCGCGCGGCCCGTCCCCGCGCCGTCGCCGCCACGGCTAGTTCCCCCGCTCCCGATCAAACCGGAGGTCAGGAGCAAGTCGAGCGCGCCGCCGGAGAAGGCCTCGCCGCATCCGCCAATGGAGTTCTTCAACGGCCTCGGCGGCTTCGACACCGGCGGACGGGAGTATGTCACCATCCTCGGCGAGGGGCAGTGGACGCCGGCGCCGTGGGTCAACGTCATCGCTAACCCCTCGTTCGGTTTCCAAGTCTCGGTCGAGGGCGGAGGCTATACCTGGGCGCTCAACAGCCGCGAGCACCAACTCACTCCATGGTCGAACGATCCCGTCAGCGACCGTCCGGGTGAAGTGATTTACGTGCGCGACCTAGACAGCGGAGCGCTCTGGTGTCCAACCGCGCTGCCGATTCGTGAGGAGGGCGGCTCCTACGTCGTCCGACACGGGCAGGGATACAGCCGTTTCGAGCACACCGCTCATGGGATCGGGCTCGAGCTGCTGCAGTACGTGCCGCTCGACGACCCCATCAAGATCTCTCGCTTGCAGATCCGCAACCATTCGGCCCAATCGCGGCGCCTCTCGGTCACCGCGTTTGTCGAGTGGGTCCTCGGCGCCTCGCGCGGCGGCTCGGCGCAGTTCGTCGTGACCGAAATCGATCCGGACACCGGAGCGATGCTTGCGCGCAACCCCTGGACCACTGAGTTCTCCGGTCGTGTGGCGTTCGCAGACCTCGCGGGCCGGCAACTCGCTTGCACGGGCGACCGCACGGAGTTTCTCGGCCGCAACGGTACGCTCGATCACCCGGCCGCGCTCGTTGGCGAAGCCCCGCTCTCCAACCGAGTCGGTGCCGGTCTCGATCCCTGTGGCGTCCTGCAAACTGCGCTCGAGCTCGAACCGAACGCCATGGTCGAGATCGCCTTCTTTCTCGGTGAGGCGGCGACAAAAGCCGAGGCGCTCTCCGTGATCACGCGCTACCGCGGCACCGACCTCGACGCGGTCCTCCGCCAGGTGACCGAGCACTGGGAGAACGTCCTCGGCACGGTGCAGGTGAGGACTCCCGATCGCGCGATGGACCTCATGCTGAATCGCTGGCTGCTGTACCAGACACTCGCCTGCCGGGTCTGGGCACGATCGGCTTTCTATCAGGCCAGTGGTGCCTACGGCTTCCGCGACCAGCTGCAGGATGTGATGGCGCTCACGGTTTCGCAGCCGGCGCTGACCCGCGAGCATCTACTGCGGGCTGCGGCGCGGCAGTTCGTCGAGGGCGACGTGCAGCACTGGTGGCTGCCGCCGTCAGGTCAGGGAGTGCGCACGCGGATTTCCGACGACCGGGTGTGGCTAGCGTACGCCGCTGCCCAATACCTCGAGGTCACGGGTGACCTCGGCGTGCTCGACGAGATGGTTGCTTTCCTCGAAGGGCCGGCCCTGCGTGCCGGCGACTACGATTCGTACTTCCAGCCCATGGTTGCCGAGGAGCGCGCCCCGCTGTTCGAACACTGCGCTCGCGCTCTCGATGGCAGTCTCGCGGTTGGCGAGCACGGCCTGCCGCTGATCGGCGCGGGCGACTGGAACGATGGCATGAACCGGGTCGGCGAGGCGGGCAAGGGCGAGAGCGTCTGGCTCGGGTGGTTGCTGCACGCCACACTCTCGGCGTTCGCTCCGCTGGCGCAGGCGCGCGGCGAGTCGGCGCGCGCCGCCACCTGGCAACAGCACGCCGCCGCTCTGCGCGAATCCCTCGACCGAGAAGCCTGGGACGGCCAGTGGTTCAGGCGGGGCTATTTCGACGACGGCACCGCGCTCGGTTCGGCTGCGAGCGACGAATGCCGCATCGATTCGATCGCACAGTCGTGGGCGGTGATCTCCGGAGCGGCGGATTCGGCGCGCTCGGCCCGCGCTATGGCGGCGGTGGACGAATACCTCGTGCGCCGCAACGACGGACTGGTCCTCCTCTTCACCCCGCCCTTCGACCGCACAGAACTCGACCCCGGGTACATCAAGGGGTACCCGCCCGGTATCCGGGAGAACGGCGGCCAATACACCCATGCCGCCGCCTGGTCGGTGATTGCGTTCGCGATGCTCGGCGACGGCGACAAGGCCGGGGAGCTGTTCTCGATGATCAACCCCATCAACCACGCCAGTACGCGCACCGCCATTCGTCGCTACAAGGTAGAGCCGTATGTTGTATCTGCCGACGTCTACAGCCAGCCCCCGCACCTCGGGCGCGGTGGCTGGAGTTGGTACACCGGCGCGGCCGGGTGGCTGTATCGGGCCGGCCTCGAATGGATCCTCGGCTTTCGTATACGCGGTGAGACACTGCTGCTCGATCCCTGCGTGCCGAAGGCGTGGCGGGGCTTCGAGATCGTCTTTCGCTACCGCACCGCGCGCTACGAGATCGCCGTCGAGAACCCCCAGGGCGTGAGCCGCGGGGTCGCCCGTGCGGAACTGGACGGCGCGGTACTGCCGGCGGAGCCGCCGGGAAACCCGGCGCGAGTCCCCTTGTCAGACGACGGCGTTACACATCGGGTTCGTGTCTTCCTCGGATAACCCAACCCCAGCGTCAGATCACGGCGTCGGGCCTGGATATCGGACATGCAGGCCGTATGCGGGCACCCCCTATTGTGCTGACCCTGCCCGACTTGTGGCCTCTGGACACGGAGGTTGGATTGCGGTAGACGTACATGCGTGACGGCGGTGGTGGAAGCGGCGGGGTTGGTTTTTCCGGTCGGTGCGATCGATGCGATTCGCATGCGCATCGAGGCC
>JACQVA010000067.1 GCA_016210005.1 Deltaproteobacteria bacterium
CGCACACTGACCTTACGCCGCACGCCAAGTTCGGCTTCGTGTCGCTGGTGGGCCCGCAAAGCGGCATCGCCGTGGTGGACATCGACGCGGCGGCGCTCCACGCGTTCTACCCAATCCCCGGTATTGTTCGGCCCCACGGCGACCGCTACGCGCCCGGGCCTCCCTGAACTACTATGGCCGAATGTCTTGGCGTGACGCGCAGATTTCCCTCCGTCATTCCCGCGAAAGCGCGGGGCGGGAATCCATTCGGAGCCCCACCGCCCCTGGATGCCCGCCCCACGCCTTCGCGGGGGCAGGCTCTAAAGATTGCGGGCATGACGGAATACCCCTGTCGAGCTTTGGGCTGCGAGCCAAGCCCGCGCTGAGGAAAGAGAAGCGGGGAATCGATGAGGTGGGGTTTCTCTTGGGGTTCTCCGATCAGAGTGCCTTTACCAAGGCTTTTCGCCGCTGGACCGGGCAGACCCCGGCGGACTTCGTGCGCGCCCGCTTGTCGGGCGAGAGCGAAGGATTACAAGTGCGCACGGCGGCCGAGACGCGCCGCCGGCCTCCGATTTCACCGCCGTGATCCTCGCCCCTGGTGGCAGTGGGCTTTGCCGCGCTGCTCGCTGTCCTCACCTTGAGTGCTCGGCAACCTTCCGCTAGCGTTTTCGCCGCATGGCAAACCTGTGTAGTTCGACTCGCACGCGCGTGGTCCGGATCGGGCACGTTACCGTTGGCGGCGGAGCACCGATCGCGGTGCAGAGTATGTGCGCCACCAAGACGCGCGACCTTGAGGCCACGGTGGCGCAGGTAGAGCAGCTGCACCGCGCCGGCGCCGCCATCGTTCGCATTGCTGCCGACACCGTCAAAGACGCCGCCGCCCTCAAGGAAATCCGCCGGCAGACCGAGGCCACGCTTGCGGTTGATTTGCAGGAGAACTATCGGCTGGTGGCGGTAATCGGCCCGTACGTGGACAAGCTGCGTTACAATCCCGGGCACCTGCATCACGCCGAACGCGAGAAGTCGATCGGCGACAAGGTCCGCTGGCTGGCCGCGGTCGCACGCGACACCGACTGTGCTATCCGTATTGGCGTCAACTGCGGCTCGGTCGCGCCCGAGTTCCTCGCCCGCTATCCCGCCGATCATCTCGAAGCCCTGGTGCAGTCGGCGCTCTATCACTGCCGCTTGCTGGAGGATGCCGGCTTTGACCGCTACGTGGTGTCGCTGAAGGATTCCGATCCGGCCAAGGTAGTGGCGGCCAATACCCGTTTTGCCGCCGCACGCCCGGACGTGCCGCTGCATCTGGGTGTCACCGAAGCCGGCCTGCCGCCGGACGGTATCGTCAAGACCCGACTCGCCTTCGAGAAGCTGCTGGCCAAAGGCATCGGCGATACGCTGCGCGTCTCACTGACACTGCCGAATGAACGCAAACACGAGGAAGTCACCGTCGGCTATCAGATCCTCGCCGACGTGGCCGCCGGCAGCTTCATCAGCGTGCCCGATTTCGGCAAGGGCTTGAACATTATCTCTTGCCCGAGTTGCTCGCGGGTGGAGAACGAGCAGTTCGTCGAGCTGGCGCAGCAGGTGAAGGAGCTGACCGCTTACGCCCGCGGCCACCACCTCACCATCGCAGTCATGGGTTGTCGCGTAAACGGCCCGGGCGAGACCGACGACGCCGACCTCGGCCTGTGGTGTGGGCCGGCGACGGTCAACCTCAAGAAGAAGGACGTGAAGATCGGCAGCTTCAGCTACAGCGAGGTGCTGCCGCGCCTGGTCGAGGAATTGGATCGTTTGATTGCCGCCGGCCGTGAGGAGTGATCCGAAAACGCGAAGAGGGGGCGGCGGCGCCCCCTCTTCGGTTTCAACGCAACGGCTGTGAGCCGCGCCCGTCAGGCGCAACCGCTAAGCGCGTTGTTCACGCCCTTGACCAGTTCATCAACGGTGACGTCGCCGCTGTTGTCGGAATCGAACACCGGACACTCGCTCAGTGGCGACGTACCCAGCGCGATGTTCACGCCTTTGACCAGTTCTTCGACCGTGACCTCGCCATCGTCGCCACAGTCGCCCACGCAGCCGCTCGGCGGCGTGGTTGGCGTCGGGGTCGGCTCAACTGTATTGGTCGGCGTCGGGCTTTGATCGACATCGGCCACCGAGGCCAGGGCGGAGGTGACGGCCAGGTCGCCGTTGTCGTTATCGAGGGCCGGGAAGGCGCTCCCCAGGCTGACCCCGCCGGCGCCGCCGGTGGGGTTGGCCGCCAGCTTGGCGCAGTCAAAGGGCGTCCCGTTGAGCACGGTGTCGCATGGCACGTCGCCGCAGGCCCCGCCCTCGCCGATGAAAGAATCGCGGGTATTGTTCGCGTTGAAGATGTTGGTCGAGGCCATGCCGGTCGTCAGCGGCACCGTGGCCGCGGCGGCCTGCATGGCATCGTCGGGCGTGCACGGGAGACCATCCGCGCCCTTGGCAACTTGACAGGTACCTCCGCCCAAGCACGCCTCGGGGTCGTCGGTGCATTCGGCGCCGGGGTCGGAGCCGCCGACGCAGACCTTGGTGTTGAACTCCGTGGCGCAGTTGCCGCCGTCAGGGAGCGTGGTGATCGAGAGCGAGTTCACCAACAGCGCGGATCCCGGAGGTCCCTCGCCCGAGGGTGTAAACACGGTCGGACCGTTGCAAGCCTGGAGACAGGTGCCGCCCGGGCAGGTGATGGCCGCGTCGCGCGGAGAGCAATCCAAGCCATCCTTGGCGCCACCCACACAAGCACCATGGTCCGGATTCGTGTCCAGCTGTTCGCCGGCATCGGTGCAGTCGTCACTTGGATCATTGAACCGAAGGTTATGATCGCGGGTAAGATCGGAATTGACATTCTTGATACCGGTCGGCCCGCAGCCGATCACGCCCGAAGTTGAATTGCCGGCGCCGTGGACAAACAGGCAGTCGCCCTCGCCGGTCCCGGTACAGACCGAGGCGTCGTTGGTGCAGTTGCGGCCTTGCGAGCCGCCGCCGCAGGTTTTCACCGCCGCCCCACGCACGCAGGCGCAGAAGCCGAGCGGCACCTTGATCGGCTGGATCTGCACGCCATCGGCCTTCGTTACCATAGTGTAGTTGCCGTCCACGTCGGCGTGGCTGCTGGTGGTCAGCACCTGGCCGCCGACGAGCCTGAAGGCCAACTTGAACGAAGCGAGCTGGACCTGGGACTTGCTCTTCGCCGCATCGAAGTTGAACGGTCTGTCGGTCTCGGTCAAGCAATTGGTGGCGCAGCCGTCGCCGCCGAGGCGGTTGCCGTCATCGCAGTCCTCATTGGCATCAGGGGTGCCATTGCCGCAGGTATTCAGCGCGCAGCTGTTCTTGCAATCGTCGTAGTTGTTGGTGTTGCCGTCGTCGCAAGCCTCGCCGGTGGTGGCGATGCCGTTGCCGCAGCCGGTGACGGTGCAATCATGGTCGCAGCCGTCGCCGTCGGTCAGGTTACCGTCATCGCAGGCTTCGTCTTCATCCTGCGTGCCATCGCCGCAAGCCGCCAGGGCGCGGCCGGCTCCGCCGGCAATGACCACGCTCGCCGCCAGCGCGAAGCACAGAGTCTTCCAATGCCTCTGAAATACTTTCATACGCTCTCCTCCTTTGGCTCCGGAAACCATCGCCAGAGTCCGTCCACTGGTGGTTTTTTCTTCGTGCTAAGACGACCGCACGAACAGCGGACCGAAGCTAGTCGGCACGGCTGCTCATGTCAAGCAATCCGCTGCAAATCTGTCGCGCTATCGGCGGCCGCGGCGAACGCCTCCGGCTCACACATTGAAGCGGAAGTGTACGATGTCGCCGTCACGCATAACATAGTCCTTACCCTCCAGGCGCAGCTTGCCGGCTTCGCGGCACTTGGCGTCGCTGCCGTAAGCGATGAAGTCATCGTAATGCACGACTTCGGCGCGGATGAAGCCGCGTTCGATGTCGCTGTGGATCTTGCCGGCGGCCTTGACCGCGGTGGTGCCGCGCTTGATCGTCCACGCCCGCACCTCGTCCTCGCCCGAAGTCAGGAAGCTGATCAAATCGAGCATCGCATAGGCGGCGCGCACGAAGCGGTCGCGCGCTGATTCCGTGATGCCGAGGTCAGCGAGAAACGGGCCGCGATCGGCCGGGTCGAGAGCGGCGATCTCCATCTCCATCTGGCCACAGAGTACCAGCCCGGTGAGATGGTCGCGGGCGAGCAAGCCCTGCACCTCGGCCGGCAGCGGCGCGGCCGCCTGCTCGTCGGGAACATTGATGACCACGAGTAGCGGCAACCGGCTGAGGAAACCGAACCCGGCCACGGTGCGCACTTCCTCTCCGGTCAGGGCCAAATCGCGCAGCGGTTGTTCGGCGTCGAGCGTCTGCCGGCAGCGTTGTAACAGATCCTGCTCGCGCTCCTTGCCCTTCTCCTTCTTCAGCCGATCCAGTCGCTTCTCAATGACGGCGAGGTCCGCCAGGATCAATTCGCTGCGGAAGTTGTCGATGTCGCGCGCGGCGGCCGCCGGTGCGCCGCTGATGGGATCGGTGAAGCCGCGCACGACTTGCACCAGCGCATCGGCGTCCCGCATTTGCACGATGGCGGCCGTGTCGAGGGCGCCGGCCGCCTGCTCGCCGCTGGCCGCGGGAAAATCGACGAACACGATCTCGGCGTACGTGGTCTTGCGCGGCTGGAAGATCTCGCTCAGCCGATCGACGCGCGAATCGGGCACCTTGATTGTACCCAAGTTCGGCTTGCCGGGCTCAGCATAGCCGCCTACGGTTGCGTGCAACCCGGTCAGCGCGTTGAACACCGTGGTCTTACCGGCACGCGGAAAACCAACCAACCCGACTTTCATGAATCTGACCCGGCGGGCGTGTTACACGCCTGGCGCAGCGCGCTCAGCTCGCTCAGTACACCCACTTGCCCTTCTTGTACTGGAAGATCTCGGTCACCTCGGTGGCCTCCAGCGCCCGCGGCGCGGCGGCCTCGGCCTCCGACGCTGACGCCCCGCGCTTCTGATAGCGAAGCTCCTGGTACTTGATCTTGCCCACCGGCGTTGCCTTAGGTTCACTCAGCGACTTCAGCTCGCAGGTGTGCTCTTGGCTGTAGCCGACGTATTCACCTTCCACGCCATCGCCACTGGCGACCCAGCGGATCTGTCTCAAGTTGTCGCGCTCGCGCACCGCCAGCTTATCCATCCAGCTGGCACAGAAGGTTTGGAACTGCTCGGCTGGTCGGTCGCCGGCAGCAGTCACGGTGGCTGTTGCCAACACCAGTGCCCAGGCACCGCACCAACCAAGGTGGAAAATCCTCATAACCATTGCTCCTATTGCGCCAGCAGTTCGACGCGCCGATTCTCTGCCCGGCCGGTGTCGGATTCGTTGCTGGCTACCGGTTCGTTCTCGCCCTTGCCCCGCGCCGTCAGCCGTTGGGCGGGCACGCCGAGCTTGACGAGATAATCGCGCACCGCTGTGGCGCGTCGCAACGAAAGCTGGTCGTTGGCAGCAGCGCTGCCATTGGCATCCGTATGGCCTGCGACTACCACTGCCAAGTCCGGATTGTCCCGCAGGGTGGCGGCAGCTTCTTCCAGAACCGGCACGGCATCGGAGCGGATATCGGCCTTGCCGGAGTCAAAGCGCACTCCCCGCAGCACGATCTTCGCCTTCATCTTGGCCGGGGCGGGTACCGGCGGTGGTGGTGGCGGTGGTACCTGGGCGACAACCGCAGGCGCGGGCGGCGGCACGGGCGTCTGCCAGGTTAAGCCGGCCAGATAGCGGTACTGGTCGAGCACGCCGCTCAAGGCAATGTCGATACCGCCCTGTAGTGCCAACCCGGTCTTCTCGGGCAGCGTCCAACGAAAACCCGAAAACAGCTGCATCGGGATCGAGCCGCGTAGTTCATCCACAGTGCCGGTGTTACCGCGGTACTCTTCGGTCCAAGACAGTCTGCCGTGGTCCTTGTGAACGACCAGCGGAGCGTTGAGGCCCACGGCGAATTCGAACGGGGCCGCGAAGGTGGTGTCCGGGCCGGTGAAACGGCGGCGGAATTCCGTGCCCTGATTGTTGATCGAGTAGTGCTTGGGTTTGTCGAAGAACAGGCCGCCGGCGTTCACTGTCAGCACGCCGCGCTCGCCGCTGCGGGTCGTCCACAGTGTGCGATCGACTATACCCATGACTTCAAACGTTTCGCGGCGCCCGAAAGCCATGGTGCGATCGAGCATGGCCGGCAAGCTGTTGCTGCCGATGCCGACCACAACGTCAGCCAGCACGGCCGCGCTCACCGGCGCGCCGTTGCTTTCATCGAGCAGCCGGTACTTCAACCCCAAACGCAAGCCGCCATTGTTGGTGGCGTCATCGAAACCGGGTGTGGGCCGAGAAAAGAAGACCACCGGGATGTGGCTGTAAAACTCCAGGTCCTCGATCAGGCCGACACCGAGGCTGAAATCGACGCGATCGAAATCCCGGTCGTCGGCCGTGAGGTCGGTTTCGATCTCACCGTTGCCGTAAATACCGGCCCGCAGGTGTCCCGGGGCCAGAACTTCGGTGGTGGGAATCATCACCAAGCCGGTCTCGCCCGTAAGCGTAGCGCCGGCGTATGACCGGCCCGCGAGTGCACCGATGAGCAGCACGACCGATAGCGAGATTCTCCTTGCACTCCCCCGATTCCGCGTCATGGCATCCATCCCTCCTGCCGCGCGGCACAGTGGCGTTGCGAGTCATTGCTAGTAATCGCCGCGGCGGGCGCAATCTATGCGCCCGGCTGCTACGGGTCAAGGTGTACAGCGTCATCAGATGCGGGCATGACCACGATACCCGGCTCCTTGGGGGCTGGCGCCATCCCTTCGCACCGGGCCGCGATCTTGGAGGCTGCGCTTACTCTAGGCGCAGCACAACCTTCCCAAAATGCACGCTCGACTGCACCACGCGGTGGGCGGCGGCGGCCTGGGCGAGCGGGAAGACGCGGTCGATGACCGGGCGGATGCGGCCGGCGGCGAGGGCCGCGCCGAAACGGCTCTCGAACGCTTGCACGATGGCCGCCTTCTCAGCCGGCGAGCGCGTGCGCAGCGTTGAGCCCATAACCCGCAGCCGCCTGATCAGTAGCGAAGCGAGATCCAACTCGCCCCGCGCGCCGCCGATCAAACCGATGATCACCAGACGGCCGCCGGCTGCCAGCGCCGTCAGGTTCGAGGCCAAATAGCGGCCGCCGACACAATCGAGCACGACGTCGACCCCGCGGCCACCAGTGGCCTCGCGCACCGCCGGAGCGAAGTCGCCCGCGGCGTAATTGATCGCCACATCCGCCCCGTGACTCCGGCAGCGTTGGCACTTCTCCTCGCTGCCGGCGGTCACGATCACGCGCAGGCCGGCTTCCTTGCAAAGCGTGATCGCCGCGGTGCCGACACCGCTGCCGCCGCCGTGCACCAGCACGCTGCCGCCGGCCGGCGGCTCGCCGAGCAGAAATATGTTCAGAAACGCGGTCAGAAACACCTCCGGTAGTGCTCCGGCCTCTTCGTCCGACAAGGCCGCTGGCACCGGCATCGCCGAACCAGCGTCCACGACCGCCTCCTCGGCGTAGCCTCCGCCGGCCAGCAGCGCCATCACGCGATCGCCGGGCTGCCAGCCGCGCACGTTGGCGCCGACCTCGACGACTACTCCCGCGCACTCCAGGCCGAGAAGCGTCGACGCCCCGGCGGGCGGAGGATAGAAACCCTGGCGCTGCAACAGGTCCGCCCGGTTTACCGCGGTGGCATGCACCTTAATCCGCAAGTCATCGGCGCCCAGCGGTGGCGCGGCCACCTCGCCGAGGTGGAGAACGCTTTCGTCTCCTGAGTGGTCGAAAACAATCGCGCGCATGCCGGCTTCTTAGCCCATCTCGACGAAGCCACCAAGGGCGGTGCTCGCCGCATGTCTTGCCGGGCAGCTACAGAGCGCGACGAGGTTCGGCAGCATCGAGGCGGATACGATCGAGCGGAGAGCAAAGCCAACTACGATTTCGCCCGAGGTGGGCGGGGCAAGGCGCGGCGCCAACCTGGAGACGGCGTGCCCTCACGCCGGCCTTCTGCCGCCGCGTTGTCCCCCCGGTGGGAGCGGCGCGCGGGAAGGCGAGAGGCGTAGGGGGGGAAAGCCGAGCTCGCTCGGCCGCCAGGAATGCATAGGCGGCAATACACAACACTCCGTGATGGTGGAATCCCCGCCAACATCGCCCTTCGTAGTGATCGAGCCCGAGTTCGTCCTTCATTTCCTGGTAGTCGCGCTCGATGCGCCATCGCAGCTTTACCAGACGCACCAAGTCGTCAAGGCTCACCTTCTCCGAGACGGTCGACAGCCAATACTTGATCGGCTCCTTCTCGCCAGTCGGCCACTCAATGAGCAGCCACTCAAGGTCCCGTGGCACCGTGCGCCAATAGTCGCGGCGCCGCTCGCACACGGAGTGCGGCAAACCGTGAGCACATCGCCCCTCTGGTCCCGTCGCGCCAGCGTACCGCCTTCCACTGTGCGGTCGGCACAGTGAGCCTATACGCAATGAACCCCTTACCCAAAACCGTCAAAGCGTACCGCCTTCCACTGTGCGGTCGGCACAGTGAGCGCCAGCGCCTTGACCGAAAGCGGCTTGTGCGTGTCGTCGCGCTGCAGCAGTTTGCGCGGGCGCCCCATCCGGTGCGCGGATGGGTGTTCCGAAGACGCGGCGCACGCGTCCCTTGTCGACGGAGCGGAGATGATCGATCAAAGCGCACGATTGTTTCGTCAGGCCACTCCGCCCGGCGCTCAAGACGGGATACAGGGCTCCCGTGCCAGGAGTACCCGTGACAGGCACCACGCACACGAGCGGGAACCGTTGATCCGCCACCACCTCGGGTCACTTACGACGACGCAAGGCCGGACGCCTCGTTGTTCGTGGCCGACGGTCGGATCCAGATCGAGCAGAATGACGGAGCCGCGGTCGAGCTTCACTCAGCGACCTCCACCCATCCCTTCCCTGGAACCCAGCGAACGGGTGTGCCGGCCTGCATGTCCACCAACTCCCCGGCGTCCTCCGCGGGCAAACTTCTCGCCCACTCGTCGAAACCCTCCTCAGCGACTCGGGCGCTCTCCGGGTGTGGCTGGCTAAGCGACCGCCGTAGCTACTCGTGCCGGCGACGCTGCAGCTCGTGCTGGACCGCATCGAGGATGAACTTGCTCCGATTCGTTTCCATCCGATCGATGTCTCGCACAACCTCGGTGGGCAAGGTGACGGTCATTGGCTCGCTCGTCGGCATGCTTCTACCCTCGGTGCGATCATACTCATGCCCGGCCCTCTTGCAAAGCCGCGGTCAGCGGCGCCTGCCATGAACATCGATGTAAGATGCCGATTCCTTGGGGTCGTTGACGAGCTCGCCGCCACCGACCCTTCCGACCATCACCAGAGTCTTCGCATGGCGTGCAGATTCCAGGCACGTCATCCCCGCAATTCTCAAGCGGCAATCCACCGGCAGAGTTGCGGATCGCCACCGGGCCCCACACGCCGGTGCGCAACTTCGGATCGTTCGTGCATGGGCTCTGCGCGCGCCCAACACCACCCAAAGGCAGCCGAGCGTGCGCTTGACCATCTGGCCCCGGCACCGTAGTGGTAAGGCGTCGTGAGTGACCGATGAGAGACCTCCTCATCACGGAACATGCCGAAGAGATCCGGCGGATTGCGCGCGAGCACGGCGCGCGGCGCGTACGTGTTTTCGGCTCGCGCGGGCGGGGTGAAGCCGGCGAGTCAAGCGACCTCGATCTGCTCGTCGACTTCGAGCCCGGTCGAGATCTTCTCGATCTGGTCGCACTCAAGCAGGACCTCGAGCAGCTTCTCGGCTGCCACGTCGACATCGTCGAAGAGGAAGGGTTGAGTCCGTACCTGCGCAAGCGCGTCCTCCAAGACGCGCGGGCCCTATGAAGGACGATCAGGTTTTCCTCGCACACATCCGAGATGCGATCGCCCGGATCGAGTCGTACACGCAAGAAGGGCGCGAAGCGTTTTTCGGCGACACGAAAACCCAGGACGCCGTCATTCGCAACTTGGAGGTGATCGGCGAAGCGGTGAAGAACCTGTCCGCAGACCTCCGCGCGAAGCACCCCGAGGTGCCTTGGAATCGGGTCGCCGGGATGCGCGACGTTCTGATCCACGATTACTTTGGCGTCCGGCTGGAAACCGTGTGGAACGTCGTCGAGCACCGGCTACCGGAATTGAAGCGCTACGTCGCCACGCTCATCGAGGCAGGAGAGCTTCGGTAAATCGAGGTTCCCGAAGTTGACAGATCCCGGTAGCGGTTCACAGACCAACGACGGCACGACCTTGATCAGGAGCAACTGGAGGAGGTCCACAACGAGAATCGTCGGCTCGATACTTTCAAGAACCAATTTCTTCCTATGGGGTCCGGTGGGGCTAGCGCTGGACAGAGCCCCGGCACCGAGCCTGGGGGCGGCACGGGCGGTGGAGGTGGTAGCGGCTGGAAGCGAGGAACTGTGCCCCACGAAGTCGTTCTCCGATGGGATACCGAACAGACCTTGCGGATCGGGCGTGGCGTCACGCTGTACGTGTCGGCGTTGCTCGAACCGCGCGTCCGAGACATCGTCGGAGGGACAGTTCCACAACCAGACCTGGAGTGGTGCACAGGCGACCGCCGCGTCCTGCGCTTCGAGGACACCGACCTGGCACAAGCAACGGGGAAAGGAGCGTGCGAAATCTGGGTCCGAGTAAGGGGTACCGATGTGGAATCTCACAAGAGGCGGTGATCAGAAAGGGGGCGTCGACCTTGGGTATTTCGAGCGGGTTGGCCGCAGAGTGTACCGGTTGACGCCGGCCGGTTTGGCTGCTGCTGCTGCCCTAAAGCCGTCGGACCGGGTTGTTCAGGAGAAGTTGGATCGTGAGCTGGAGGCGGCGGTGACCCGGATTCTCGAACATCCGGTGTTTCAGGACTGGCTTAGCAATCCGGCCCGGCCTAAGTACTTCCGCGAGGCGGGACACTTCTGGGGCATCGCACCCGGAACACCATCGAAAACGGTTCGTGAACGAGTTGCGGCCGTTGATCGCATTCTTTCGGAAGCTCTGGAAGTGCTGGACCGCCGAGGCGTTGAGGAGATTGCGGCTCAGAGAGGCAAGGTCCTTTTCGATCGCAATGACGTCGTCCGGTGCCTGGAGTTTCAGACGACCTTGAAGCAGCGGTTCGCGAGGGATCTTCGAGTACTTGCTCCTGGGATAGAACTACAATGAGGCGCGCCGTACCCTGGCCCAGGGACCTCAGGAACGTTGGTCGGTTTCTTGGAACGGCTCCTCCTTCAACCGAAGAGGCTCCCCTGCACGACGACGCTCTCGCCGTCGTCCGCGCTCTCGTACAGATCTGGCAGCGCCTGGAGATCTCCCGCGAACCGGAACCGGCTCGCTTCGAGGTACCGCTCTTCCGTCTCCACGGCTATCCACCGGCGCCCTTCGCGCTCACACGCTTCTCCGGTGGTGTTGCTCCCGGCGAACGGATCCAGGACGAGGTCGTCCGGATCCGTCAGGAACCGCAGGAAGAACGTCGGCAACTGCACCGGAAAACGTGCCGGGTGCGGCTTGAGCCCGTGGTTCTTGCACTGCTCCAGGTAGTACCCGTTGCTGTCGTTGTTGCCGTAGATGAGCAGGACCCCCCGCGGGCAGGCGTACCTCGCGGACCCCTGGGGGAGACGCAGCGTCGGATATGTATCGAGGCGGGAACGGATGTCCAATCAAGCCGCAGGGCTCCCAGGCACGCGGCCGAGATGCACGCACGCGGTCACGCCGCAGA
>JACQVA010000068.1 GCA_016210005.1 Deltaproteobacteria bacterium
CACCGACGAGAAATGCGTCAATCGCCCACGTCAGCGGGAACTTCTTGATGTGCTCGCTCACGTCGAGTGTAGACCCGGCCGCACCCGTGAGCTGGTGCACGGCGACGCGCACCTCTTCCTGGTCCCGCTCGATCGATTGCAGGAGGTCCTCACGCTGTTCGGCGAAGTCAATCTTTTCCACGGTCAGTTCTTTCCTTCGGCTGGTAACGGTTCACGCTGTCGTGTTGGCCCGTTGCCGTTCGGGCGCACCCGTGTCGGCGGCCGACTGTGTCGCATGGCGAGCGTGACGAGCCCGACCGCACCTGCCCCGTTGAGCAACCCGAAGGCGGCTAAACGAATGACCGGGCTGGCATCTGGGGCTACGAGCAGGACGAAGGCTCCCGCCCCGGCGAACCACGCCGCCGTCGCCAAGACCATGCCGGCGCCGACCAATGCGGCACGCTCGATCGAACGCGAGAGCAGCTCTCGCCCTTCGAGCAGCGCCAAGTCGATCCGCTTGGTGATCACACCTTGACTGCCGGCCACCAAATGCTCGATCGATGACGCCACGGACGATTCGTCGGTGAAGCTGTCGCCTCCGGCGCTGTCGCTGTTCGTCCCTGATGGTTCTGCAAGTTCCACGATTGACCTGCCCGATTACGCCATCTGCTCTCGATCGAGCCTTGCGCTCGATGAACACGGAAAACTGGCCATGGTTCGATTGTACGAAAACCGCTGGGGCGCCGTAAGATCGGACAACTACGCGCGTGGTTCTACGCGCCGAGCCCTACGCCATCAGCCGGCAGCCTCCCGGCTTCGATGAAAAAGATGACGGCCGTGCGCTCAACTCCTGGGACCGAGAACCGAAAAGACGCACGCTGCCCTGCCCTGGTCAGGCATCCGAGCCCTGATGCTGGCTGTGCTTGAGGATGCGATCCACAGTTTGAGGTTATCGGAATGGCTTGTCCGTGCTGAAGCAGAACAAACGCGGCTACACGCGTGGGTCTGCTTCCCGGGCCCCCAGCACGGTGCGGACCAGCTGCGCGGCCGAGGAGACGTTCGCCTTCAAGAGCACCATGCGGCGGTGTCCTTCCACGGTACGGACGCTGACATGCAACGCCGCCGCGATTTCCTTGGACGGTTTGCCCGCGATCAGCAACTCCATTACTTCGCGTTCGCGGGGCGTGAGCTGCGCGAGTCGCTCGCTGACGGCGGTGCGGTCGGTCGTCGCCGCGCGTGCCTGGTGATCAAAGTCGATCGCGGCACCGATCCGCTCCAGCAACACAGCGGGCGGCGCCGGCTTTTGCAGGAAGTCGAATGCCCCCGCCTTCAACGCCCGCACGGAGGTCTGCACATCCCCGTGGCCGGTCAGCACGATGATCGGGAGCATTGCCTTGCGCCGGCGGAGTTCGTCCTGGAGGGCAAGGCCGTTGCCGTATCGCAAGCGGACATCCAGCACCAAGCAGCCCGGGTGCTCGGGATTGTAGGCGGCGAGGAACTCTTCACCCGAGGCGTACGTCTCGACCGCGAGGCCCGCCGACTCCAGCAACGCGCGCAACGACTTGCGCACCCCGCCGTTATCGTCCACGACAAAGACAGTCGCCGCGGCCGCCGTGTAGGACGCCTTTGCCGCGCTGTCCTCCGCCGCTGCCGCGACAGCGCACCATGGGCGGCCGGCCGGCTCAGCATCGGCGCACTCTTTAGAAGCAAGGGAAGACGGCACGGCCAGAGTTCGCTCCTGCACACTGCGTCTTCAATTGGGTCCGCGATGGCGCCACGCCGTCACGGCCCCATCCGCGTTCGCCACCTGGACAAGAAACTCATCCACACCGGCACGCCGCAACTGCGTCGGCTGCGCCCGGCGTTGCGTCAGGCGCAGGAGCCGCTCTTGGAACCGGAACGCCGTCCGTGGCCAGTGCACCAGACAGTACGCGCCAAGCCGAGTGAGCAATGAATTGCGCGGCCGCATGCCGAAACGCGCAAAGCCTTCGAGCGTGAACCCGAATCCGCAGAGCAGATCCACCAACGCCCGCGGCTCGTACCGGCGCGCATGACCGACGACGCGGTCGAACTCATGCCACCGATGCATGTGCATCGGCGTGCTCAGGACGAGCCATCCATTTGCCGCACTCACGCGCGCGAGCTCGCGCCCCACACCAACGTCGTCGCGGACGTGTTCCAGGATGTCGAACAAGTACATCTGCGATACGGCACCCGACGCGAACGGCAGCGCGTCGATGCTCGCACGGATGACGCGCGCGCCGGCGCGCCGTAGTTTCGTGCAGGCGGTCGGACTGACATCGACGAACAGCGCCTCGGCGAGCGGCAGGCGCGGCCGCAGGCCACAGCCAATTTCAACTTGCAACCCCTCAGCTTTGGTCGGAACTCGGACGCCCGGCATCGCCAGCAGCGATGCGGCTCGCCAGCAGCGTTCGTAGAATCGACGATTGTAACGATCGACGTCGCGGAGTTGCGAAGGGTTATTCACGCGGTGGTCTACGAGCGCCCCGCGCTCGCTCGGCGATGCCAGTGCTCGCCGAGCCGGCTGCGCGCTGGCGACGAGTCGATTCACTGTTGCCCCTTCACCCGCATGTCGTTCTTGACGGACTTGACCCCCTTGACGTTGCGCGCAACTTCGACCGCCTTGTTGATGTCGGCCTGAGCACTGACGAAGCCGCTCAACTGCACCGTCCCCTTGAAGCTTTCGACGTTGATCTCGCTCGATTTCAGCGAAGGTTCGTTGACCGCTGCCGCCTTCACTTTGGCAGTAATCACGGTATCGTCAACATACTCCCCGGTGCCCTCATGCTTTGCCGTCGCGGCGCATCCCAGGAGAGCAGCCAGCAGGATGGCGAACGAGACGGTGGCGAACCGATTGAATCGTCTCATGGCGATCCTCGTTCAGTTTGGGGGGAGCCCCGGCGGCACCGGGAGGGGGACCGCAAGCGCCGCCGGGGCTATGTGTGTAGAGAGACGCGGTCACTGGACGCGCAGCTCTACACGACGGTTCTGGGCTCGGCCGTCCGCGGTGTCGTTGGACGCCACCGGGCGCGATTCGCCGAACCCTTCAGTTGTAATGCGGTTGGCTGGAATCCCGTGTTTCACTAAATATTGCCGCACCGCATCGGCGCGGCGGTGCGACAACTTCTGATTGTAAGCGTCGCTCCCAACGCTGTCGGTGTGACCTTCCACAATGACCGCCACGCCGCCTTCCGCTTTGAGTGTCGCCACGGCCTCATCCAGGACCGGTGCGGCATCGGGCCGGATGGTCGACTTGTCGAAATCGAAGTGGACGCTGCGCAGGACGATCTTCTTCTTGACCGGCGCTGGTGGTGGCGCGGGCGCCTGCGCCACCGGCGGCGGAGGTGGGGGTGCTGGCGCTGCCACTGGTCCGTTGAAGGCGTATTTCAAGCCGACTCCAGCGGTCGCCCAGCGCGCGTCGGCAGGGCCTTGTTCATCGGCGACCTGCCCGGCCAGGAATGTCGGGCGCGGCGACATGTAAGCGCGGTTCCACCGACCAAACAGACCGATCGCGAACTCAGGCGTGACATTGAAGTCGATGCCGCCACCGACTGAGAAGCCCGGTGCTGTGTGGTTGAGTCGTCCGCTCAGACCGGTGAAGACACCGCCTTGACCGGTGCCGTACAGCTCTACGAACTCGCCCAGCGGCAGTGACAGCCGCGGCCCGATGGTGCCCCCGAGCAGCGTGGTGGTCCGGTTCTCATGCGCGAAGCCGCGGTGGTCGTTGTCCGGGCTCTGGAAGGTAAAGTGGAGCTGGCCTTGCATCCCGAGATAGTCATTGAACATGTAGCCCAGATACGGATTGGCGGTGCCGCCCTCTTGGACGTGCGCCCGATAGTTGCCATTGGTGGGCACGGAAGCGCCCAAGTCGATGCCGACGAATGGACCATCAACGGCGTGGGCAGATGAAACCGCCCACAGCACGAAAAGCGAACCCACCAAGACTGAACGTTTGCACATCATATCGATCCCTCCTTTTGAACTCGCTGGCTCGGTTGACTGGCCACATCGTGCTGCACGTCACGCGGCGATTCACCGTATTGCACCAGTTGCAGACCTATTCCGCACGACGACTCGAGAACTTCAGATGCCGGTGCCATGTCGCCCCAATGCGCCAGCCTATCTGAACCGAAACGATCCCAATGACCCAATGATGCCGAATGCTTGCAGCAACCATATGCAGACCGCAAGAATGATAACGATGTGAATGATGCGTTTGATCGTTGCATCAATTGGAAGAATGGTCTCTACAACGTAGAGTAGAATTCCAACGACCACTAGAACTATGATCACGTTAATCAATGGCATAGTGACTCACCTCTCGTGTCTGACGACGGCTCCGAGATTCCTGTCCGGCAGCGTATATCTGGCGTCGCATGACGACTGGGTGTTGCGCTTGCGCCACGCCCAACCGGTGACGCACAGCGTTCGCGTCGAGACCGAGGACCTCACAGATGGACTCGAACGAGTACGGCCAGCTGGTGTCCTTGGCACCGAGCCACTGCGTTACCTCGTCGAAGAGCCGTCGGCCTCGACGGTCGGTGGCGAAGCGATACTTCCCAATGCAATTGATCGCGTCTTGGACGACGGCGATCATGAGCCGTTGCTCTGGTGCCAGCGGTTTGCGAGCCCCGAAGTGCTGCGACGGCAAGAGGACGTTGGGCTGCAACATGCCAATGGGAACTCCCGAGAGATAGCGATCTACTTCTGCAGGCATGCGTCCTTGTACAACAGCTGCGGTGGCGCTGTAAGCTGGGAGTACTACGCGCGTAGAACTACGCGCGTGGTACTCCCAGCTTGTGGCGCTGACGAGAGCGACTACAGTGTAAGCCTTAGGTGGAACGCTGCGCCCGAAGAATGCGGGTCCGGGCGCAGCAGGTCACTTCATGACCTGCACGAAGGGAGCGATCGACGATGGCCAGTGGTAAGACGGATGAGCTGAAGGGGCGCGTGAAGGAAGCCGCGGGTGCCCTGACGGGCGATCAGAAACTCAAGCGCGAGGGTCGGGTCGAACAGGCTGTTGGGAAGGTCAAGCAGAAGGCGGAGAAGGTGATTGATAAGATCAAGGATGCCGTAGGCTGAGCTTGCGTCCCCCCGTTGTACCCGCGGATTCCGCTACGCGGCGAACTCTTCCAGGCCCGTGTTCTCAAGACAGCGCCCCGATGACCCGAAACGGGAAGCTGACAAGGGCCCACACCAGGGCGAAAGCACTGCCGACGATTCGAGGAGAAGTCTTGTCGCTCTCCGTCGTGGTGGTGGTTGTTACGGTGGTTGTGGCGGGACGTTGCGGCTGCGCCTCCTCGGTAGCAACCGCAGGAACCGACTCCTCAGTCGTAACCGTTTGCGTGGTCGCATGGCTCGCGCATCCCGCTGCCACGCAGAGCGTCAGCAGGCCGCTGAGCAACCCCACGGTCATCACTTTTGTTCTATGGTGCATGTTGTACTCCTCCTGCTACGTTGACCTGAACCGTTTCGGTGCCCTCGAGGATGATCTGCTGGTCCTCGGCGACGTCGGTCGTCTCCCCGGCGGCCGGCGCGACGGTCGCTGCTCCACCTCGGCGGGTGCTGAATGCCGTCGTGTTCTCGTCGATGTCGACGCGATAGTAGCCAGCACGATCGATGGTGAACGCGGCATTCGGCGTATCAACCTCGATCGACTGGCCGCGGGGCAGCGCCTTCAGGTCGAGGGCGGCATGCCCCCCGGTGATCCGGAACTGTGTGTAGCCGGGATCAAGCGACGTCAGGTCGATCTCCGTGGCGGCACCGGCGCGGACGAACGCCCCCGGCCCGATCTGCACCTCCAAGTTGGCACCGTCGCCCGCGTACAGGGAGTCGCCAGCGGCCAGCGCCGTGTTCACCTGCGCTGCGCTCCACTCCTCGGCACCCGGGCGCCAGAAAGACACCGCGCCATCAATGAAGCGTCGCCGGTCACAGTGGGACCGCTGCGGGTTGCGTTCTGCGCTTTGGCGGTGCACGGCGTGGGTCCTAGCCCGGCAAGCGCGAACAGGCACGCGAGGACGGTTGGCAGGATGCGTCTTGAGATCATCGTTGGTAACCTCCTGGTCGCGCCACAGCGCGGGTTGACCCATACATAGAAGAGGAACGGCAGGGCCGTAAGCTCGCATTGCTACGCCGCGTAGAACTACGCGGGTGTCTTACGCCATCACGGCGGAATTTGCAGGGTGCACCATGCCCCCAGGGGGCGCAGCAGAACCGGCGCTATGGCCCCGCCACGAGTCGAATGCCTCGACCCCAAGCAGCATCGCCAACGAATGAACCGCTCGAAGTGCGACCGCAGATGGGACGACTGCGTCGCGTGATGATCTACGCGCGCGAATCGGCTTCCCGCGCGCTCAGCACAGTGCGGACCAGTTGGGTTGCCGAGGAGACGTTCATCTTCGAGAGCACCATGCGGCGGTGCCCTTCGACGGTACGGACACTGACATGCAAGGCCCACGCGATCTCCTTGGACGTGCTGCCCGCGATCAGTAGCTCCATCACTTCACGCTGTCCGTCGTCACACGAGGCCGTCATTCCGTTGCACGATCGACGGCGCGGCCCGCCTTCTCGACCGGGCCCTTCGGGTCCAAGGTGTCCGAAACCTTGTCCTTGGCATTGTCGATTGCTTCTCCCACCTTCTCGGCGGGGCCCTTGTCCGGACAGCCGGCGAGGCCGAGAGTCACGGCGAGGGCGAGTCCTGTCACCAAATGCGTCGCCAATCGACGCGCGTTCATCCTGGGCGTTGCGGTCTTGGTCGTGGTTTCCAGCTTCTTCATGATCGCTCCTTCCATGGCTCCGAGCGGATGAGTGCACACCGATACCGCCCGAGGTTCAGGTGCCGGGTCCGTTGGCGGGCGCGGCGGATTGTCGTGCACGGCGACGCGCACCTCTTCGTGATCCCTCTCGATCGATTGCAAGAGGTCCTCACGCTGTTCGGTGAAGTCGGTCTTGTCCACGGCCAGTTGCTCCTTCGGGCGAATGCAATGCGATCTTTCCGTTACGGTTCCCTCCGATCAGCTTGCATTCCTGAGGCTCACTGCCGCACGCGTCCCTGCAGAATCGTATTCTCGATCGTCGGGATCAGGTCCTGGATGATCGAGTCCTCGTGGCGTCCCGAAGTCGGGTTGATCAGATCGGGTACCTGCGATTCCGGGACGCGGTGATTAACGTAGAACGACGCCTTGCGGCCGCCGGCACCGGGCAGGACGGCGACGAACATGTTCTGGACCTGATTCGCGAGAATCAGTAAATCGAGCAGAGCGCCGAGCTGCTCAAAGTCCTCCGGCGCCTGGCCGTAGCCGCCGAGGATGTAAACGATCGGGAAGCTGCGGTTGGTGTGAAAGTATGCCGGGGGTCGATAGATGAGCACCGGCTGTCCCGGTGCGGTGCCGCTCCCCGTGCGCAGTGCGGGTGAGGTGATGTGTGTCTTCATGATGTCGCCACGCGGATCGGGATCGGTGATGCTGAGGTCGCCCGGCCCGTCGAACCCATTCGGGAAGCTCGAATCCATGTAGCTGATCATCGCCAGCAGCCGTTGCCAGATCACCACCGTTCCGCAGATGTCGCCGTTGAGCAACTTGTCTCGCGTGTCGTCGGCTTCGGGAATCCCAACGTGCCCGCCGACGTAGCGGATCAGCAGATACTGCTGCGGTAGCTTGGTAATGGCGACACAATTGCTGGGGAAGTCGTTCCGCGTATCCACTGTCAGCCCCTTGGACTCGAGCATCGCAACGAAATTGTCGTAGTGCTTGCCGAAGCCGAACTGGTCTTCGGTGCCGACATCCATGTAGATGCGCTGCGTGCCGACGTCCGCCGCCGAGCGCGCTTCCAGCCGGGTCAGCGGGTCTTCGGCCAACCAGTTCGCCCGATCGGGGTCGTAGTCGCATTGGCCGTTGCCCTCGCGGTAGTCGCCGGTGTCGGCCACGCCATCGAGACCGACGTCACTGAAGGTCTCGCCGAGCTCCGGCTCGTACACGAGATTGCCGTTCGTATCAGTGAAGGGCTCGGAGAGGTTCACGACGATGCCATCGCCGACGTCGTAGACCCCGTCGCCGTTCAGGTCAGCGAGCATGCGCCCGCCGACATCCACGCCGGTGGCGTCACTCGCGATGCGTGGCAATGCTCCCCCCGCGAGTAACAGGACATCGACCGGCTGGGTTGCCGTCTCGGTCGTCTGACGCACGCCGTCTTGCTTGGCATCGCCGCCATCGAGGAACCCACGCCGGTTCGCCGGCAGCGTGAAGCTCCCAAACGCATCGTCGCGCAGGATGTGTGCCGGTTCGGAATCCATCGCCAGATACTGCCGCGAGGGATCCGGATGGTGCAGGAAGGGATCGCCGAAGGCGATGACCAGGTCCTTGACCATCGACAGGCGCGTGTCGCGTCCGGGATAGGGCGCTTGGTGGTCGAAGGTGAAATCATCGCCGACATTGAGCGGAATGATCGTTTGAGATTTCACTTCGAGGTTGTCGTTCACCATATCCCGCAGGAGTTGCCGCATATCGACGGGGCCACCGAGGGCAGCGATCGTACCGAACAAGTCGGCGTGCTTCGTGCCCAGGTTCATCGCGCCGTATGCGCCCATCGATACGCCGGCGACCGCACGGAACTGCCGGTGCGCTTGCAACGAGCCGCCCGTCGTTGGGGTCGTGTCGGGGCCGCTACCGCCGTTGCCGCCGCACGCGGTCAGCACGGCCAGAGCGCACGCCCCTGTAAGCCACGTGCACCATCGCCAGAACGCGACTCCGTGCGCCAATTGGTGTGCGCCCGCAGTGGGTTCCTTCATGAATCAATCCTCCGTTCGTTGAGTCGGTGTCCCGGAAATCGGTTCGGGCAAAACTTCACGCGCACTTCGCACCGCGGTGTTTTCCTCCAGCAGCCTGTCGGACTTGGCAGTCACCAGCGACCCAACACGTCCGCCGGAAGCCTCTGGAGTGCGGGCGGGGAGCGGACCATAGAAATGACGCCGACCGCAGGTCCCAGGCGAATCACTGCGGCGTTAGCACCGGAGTGTCGGTGCGTGTTTCACCGGCTGTTGCGTGACTCTTTGTCGTCGTCCGCTTCTTGGTCGGTTTCCGGCGGCGTGTCGTTTCAATCTTGACCTTTGCCACGCCTTTCTTCGACATCCCGATCTGTCGGGCGGCGGCGCGCGACAGATCGATCTTCCGCCCCTTCGCATACGGACCACGATCGTTGATCGTGACCTTCACCGATTTTCCGGTCTTCAGGTTGGTGACCACAGCCTTGCTGCCCAGGGGCAATGTCGGATGTGCCGCGGTGAGCTTGTTCTGATCGAATGTTTCTCCACTAGCGGTCTCTTTCCCGTCTTGCGCTGGCCCGTACCAGGAGGCGTTTCCGACCTCCTTTACCTTCGGCCCCTCAGCATTGGGCACTTCCTCCTTCGCCTGTGGCGCCACCACGGGCGGCGGAGGAGTCTCCTTCCGGCCGATCGGCAGCGCACAGCCCGGCAACAGCAACGCAAGCATTGCTCCTCCGATTCCAAACACGACAAGTAATTGACGAGAATGCTTCATCTGAGTTCTCTCTCGTTACTCGGGTGCCGACCCGGTTTCTCCGGGGCCGCCCGCTTCCTCCACCAAGGCCAGCAGGCGGGCGTTGGTGGCAGTCCTCACTGCTCTCCCAAGACTTCCCTCTCTACGGACCCACTTCAGTGAAGCCGGTGACATCCATCGCCGTGACGAACCGACCGTCGGAGCGGCGGGGCAAGGGAGGGGTTTGGAAGGTAAACGGCGCGCTGGCGTTCGGGGCGACGTCGGCAGCAAATGTGAACGGCAGCGTCCTACCTGGGCTGTCGGTCCCGGGATGACGCTCGTTATTCCACAGCCACGTTTGTCGGAGCAGCAAGTTAACTCCACGAACAGTGGCAGACGACTTGTTGACGATGGTGCCTGAGACCGAGCCATCCCCGACGGTCAGGCCGTTGATGACAATCGTTTGAGCGGCCTCAGGGGACGACACGACTGCCGGCGTAGCAGTAGCGCGATGCAGCGGCAGGATGAGAACGCCCAGCAGCGCGCCAAAGATCCAGATGCGTGTGACCATGATCAATTCTCCTTCCTTGTGCCGCGCCGGAGCCCGGCTCCGACAGCGACACGATGCACCGACCGTCTCCCGGTCGGGCGTTTCGCGTTTCCATCCGGTCCCGCGATCAACACCGCGCCCAGAGCGAGAAGTCCTCTCAATCATATACAAGGCCGCGGCACCGGCCGTAAGCTCGGACTACTACGCGCGTGGTTCTACGCGCGGATCGCCTTCGCGCGCGCAGCGTGACCAGTCGATCCGCGGCCCATGCTGGCGCTTGACGTACGCGGCGATCACCAAGGCGACGACGATGGCGAGCACCGCGACCAGCAGGGCGTGCAGATAGGCGACGATGCCGAGGGCGAACCCCTCGATGAGCCACGTGGCTGCGATGCTCGCCCCCAGCAACACCACCGCGCCGCCAGCCCACGGCCACCGGCGCCACACGCCGACCGCAGCGGCGAGCGCACACACCACTTGCAGGACGAAACCGATGAGCAGCAACGGCACGGGCTGGCCGACCAGCATCGCGGGAAGGTAGCCCCCGATGTACACGCCGTAGCCCGCCAGCGCGACGGCAATCAGGACCAGCGCGGGGGATCGATCATTCATGCCTCGTCCCTTTTCAGGCATCCTCCCACGGTTAGCCGCCCAACGCGCTGCGGAAGCGTTTCACGGCTGCGGTGGCGGTCGCTTGGGCATCGACGAGGACGGAATCAACCGTGCGCTTGATGTCTGCCCACGAGCCGCCGGCGGCGGTGGACACCCGCTTGAGGGTATCTGCGGCCTCACGTTGCTTCGACTTCAAGACGCTCAAGTGAGCGCGGGCGTCCTTGCGCAGTTCGCGAATCCGCGCGCGCGCATCGGCCTCGAGCTTCTGCTCCGCCTTGCGCAAGCCCCGCTGGATCTCACCGATCGATTTCTCCAGGTGCCTGACGCCCTGTTGAATCTCGGCGTACATGGCCTGCGCCTCGCGCGACATCGCCTTCTGCGCCCGCCGGGACGCGCTCATCGGTTTGGAACGCTTCTGTGGTGCCTTGGGGGACATGGTCTTCTCCTTCCCGCGCCGCTCGATCGCGGCACGCTCCTCGTGACCCTTGTTTCTGTCAAGGCAGACTCCACCTCTACTTAAGGATGTTCCGCCCCTCTCGACTCATGAGATCGCGCTGGCGATCTCGCGAAGCGGTCGCCGACAGTTGGCGAGGCTGGCTCGGCAGCGCTGAGGCGACAGCTAGACAGCTAGTCTCTTCTTGGGCACCAGCAGCAGGAGCCCGCCAACCACGATCGCGCCCACGCCAGCCCAGACCGGGACGTTCACCCTCTCCTTGTCCTTCACCGACAGTTCGAGCGAGCCGATCTTGGCCTCGTGGGTTTCCTTGGTGTAACTAAAACCGCCGTACACCAGCCCCAGGATACCGGCGGCGATCAGCGCGATTGCCGCGATCTTGACTGCACTCATCTCGTTGCCTCCTGCAGCGAAACCCGGTTCCCGCGGGGCAGTATCGGGCATCCTCTGATCATCCCAACGGCCTTCGACCTTGGAGAACACGAACCAGTACCACCACAACCGCGATGACCAAGAGGAGGTGAACGAATCCGCCCATCGTGTATGACGACACCAGACCAAGCAGCCACAGGATGATCAGAATGACCGCGATGGTTTCGAGCATTGTACTCCTCCTCGCCTGCAAGATGGCACCGATCGGAAGCATCTCTTCAGCGGCCCGCCGCCGCTGCCGTGGGCGCTATCCCAGGATCAACTCAGAGCGCGACTCAGCTGAGCGCATCTCTGACCTTATCGATGACCTTCTCCACCTTCTGCTTGATCTTTCCAACGGCCTGGTCGGCCTTCCCCTCCCGCTTGAGCTTCCTATCGCCGGTCAGAGCCCCCGCGGCTTCCTTCACGCGTCCCTTCAGTTCATCGGACTTGCCGCTCGCCATGGTCGATCCTCCTTTTCTTTCCTTGCAGGCCTTGAAAGCAACGGGCGTCGCCGTGCGCCACCCGGGCAAGGTGCGTTGTGACCGCCATAACGATGCTTATACACGGGCACGGCAACGGCGTAAGCTCGGGGTATTACGCGCGTGGTTCTACGCGTGTCGCCCCCTTGCCGCCGGCCGGCTACACGACTACAGCGTTGATCGTTGTTGCGGGACCAGGCTGCGGTCGGGCTTTGCAGAACCACAAACACGGACCGCCGGATCGACACCAAGGGCATCGTATGCGCGACTCAACTGGCTTGCGCTCGGACATCTCCGAGACTTCATTCGGCGGCGGACGTCAGGATGAGACCATCCGACATCGCGAAGCGTCGCGCGATCCCTGCTGCGACAGAGATGACCCGCGAACCGACAAAAGCCAGTCTTTGATTGGAACGCGCGTTACGGTGGTCGTTCACGTAGCTGACATGTGTGAGCGCCATGTCGAGGAGCACCACGTCATGGCTTGGCTGCAAGCCGATACGTCGAGCCAGATCGCGGCAGTCATGGAACGTGACGGACGGGGGATTCGCCTTCGCATTCGTGCATGATGTGGGGGGACTCAGCCGGTTGGCCGAAGCGGAAGCAGTATGGTCCTTCAAGCGGAGATCACGCTCTCACCTGCAAAATTCGGCACTATGCTAGATTTCACTGAACCAGCCGCCCCTGCACTCAGAATCAGAGCTTGTGAAGAAATGGGGTGGAGCAACGCTCTACCGCTCAAGAATGACGCCGTTCGCTCGACCTTCTAATCTTGAGGGCGGGAGCGGTGCTCCCGGCGCTTCCTCGGGCCCACCGGCACACCGTTGATTTCCTCACTGTGCTTTCAGTGACTAGACGCCAGCAATCGGTCGAGCATGCTGCGCTTGAGGTGATCGAGTAGTTCGTTGGGGGCGTGCACGAACTCGTCGCTGAGAAAATTCTGAATCAGCACCCCGTCGAGCGCGGCCATGATGAGCGCGGCATCGAGCCGTGGGCTGCAGTCGGAGCGAAAAACCCCGCGGCGCTGCCCGCTCTCGATGATATCGGCCAGTAGATTACGAAAGACCCCGTAGAGTTCGCTGACCCGGCGGATGACATCGTCGGGCTGGCGCTCGCCTTGAAGCATCAGGCTGAGGAAGAACCGTACCGAGTAGACGTTCTCGCGCACGAACTCGGCGAAGAGATCGATCAGCCGCTCGATGCGCAGCGGTTCGCTGAGCCCGTCGAGCTCGTCGACGTTAATGAAGTAGGGCTCCAGCGTCTTGCGCAGCGCGTTGCGGTAGAGCTGCTCCTTGCTGTCGAAGTACCAAAAGATCAGCGCCTTGCTGACTTTGGCTGCCCGGGCCACGCACGCTATCGAGGTGTTCTCATAACCCTGTTCGGCGAATAGCCGCGCCGCGGTGGCGAGGATCTTCTCGCGCACCTCGATCGTATCGCTGGAATGTGGTTCGGCCACGGCAGAGCCCGTCAAACTGCCGACAAGGTAGGGTAGCCGGGTGCGGTAAGTCAACGCTATTTTTTCACCCGCCCACGGCGATCAGCACGCCACCGGCAGTGATGACCAGGGCGCCGAGCAGCGGATAGCGCGAGCCGACTTCGCCGAGCACGAAGCGGCCGAGAACGACGCCGAAGACAATGCTGGTCTGGCGCAGCGAAAGCACGTAGGTGCCGGGGGCAGAGCGCAACGCCGACAAGATCAGCCAATAGGAGAACGGGCCGAGCATCGCCGTGGTCGCGATGCGTCGCCAGTTGCGCCGCCACTCGAGCCGCAGGCGAGGAATCAGCGCGCTACCCATGCGAGCGGCGAACACCGGAAACTCCCCGGCCAAGATCAGGTACAGAAAGACAAACGGCGGCACCTGGGTGACGCCAAGCTTGTCGATAATGGTGAAGCCGGCGATGAAGACCGCGGTGATCAGAGCGTAGCGCGTCACCGGTGCCCGCAGCACGCCGCCCAAGCCACGCCGCCGCAGCAGCGGCCATTGCACTAGCAGCGCACCGGCCACCGCCAGCATCGCCCCCGCCGCCCCCATCACGCTCAGTGATTGACGGCCGATGGTGACCTCCCACAGCAGTACCAGCGCCGGCGCGCTGCGGCTGAGGGGATAGGCCACCGACAGATCGCCGGCCTCGTATGACTTCACCAAGTACAAGGCGTAGCCGCCGTGCGCCACAGCCGATAGCAGGACCAGGATCCAGCCCCAGCGGCTGATCGGCTCGGCCGGCCACAGCCACAGCACCGCCGGCCAGAACAGCGCCAGCACCGTCAGCCCCTGGGCGAAGAAGAAAGCCGACTTGTCTTGGCTGTCCTTGCCGAACAGATTCCAGGCGGCGTGCAGCAGGGCCGACAGCAACACCAGCCCGATGGCCACGGGAGTCATGTGAGCCGGTGCCCCAAAATACAATGGGGCGGGAAGTGCTCTTCCCGCCCCATTGTCAATGCAGCAAAATCGTCTTCAGGCCGGCCGCTTGAAGAGGCTTTGCATCTTCATCGCCAGGCCCATGTCGCCGGCGATTTTAAGCTTGCCGCTCATGAAGGCCATCTGGCCATTGAGCTTGCCGGTGATCATGTCGACGTAATCCTGCGCCGCCATGGTCATCGTCATGTTGGGCGAGGCATGCGCCCCCTCGGTGACCGTGCAGGCACCGTTGGCGATGGAGACGTGATAGTCGCCGCCGCCGTCGCCGGTCAGTTTGAACTGGATGACGGAATTCATCCCCTTTGCCGCGTCCGCGTTGAAGTTCGCCGGCATCGCGCTGAAGATCGCCTTCACCTCATCTGCTACTGCCATTCTCTGTTTCCTCCTTTCAGGGATCTGGGGCCTGGCAGGGCCCATTAGTCGCTACGTGTCTTGCCCCTCTTCCAAGCCAACCCCCCCACCGCCGACGTTTTTTATGTGAGGTCCTTCCGGATGTCAATCGACTGATTGGCAGAATCGCGAGCACATAACTTCCGCGGGCTGGCCGCCACGGTCGCGTGGATTTGCCAGCGCGGGCGAAACAGTGTTAAGCGAGTGCGACCGAACGTTGCCTGTGCGGGGAGGTGCCCGATGTTGCGACGGTGGATTGGCGTAAACGTGGCTCTCATGATTGTGGGGGCCGGGTGTGGTGGAAGCATTGGTGGGGCAGGCTCGCCCACGGCGACGCCTCGGTGTTCGCCCGACGTGACGGTGTCAAGCACGCCTACGGCGACAGCCTCGGCGACACCCACCAGCAGTCGAACTCAGCGGCCCAGCTCCACGCCAACCGCCAGCCCCAGCCCGGCGCCGGCGCCGGAGCCCGGGGCAAACATCACCTTCTTCGGACTGGCGGCGGCGGACGACGTGCCGTTGCAGCCCATCGGCACCGATGCCAACGGGCGGCCGGTTTTCGAGCGCCGCTTCGGGCAGGGGTTCTCGCTGGTGCTGGAAGCACGTCCAGGATCCAACCGCCAGCGCGTGGGCGGCTCGGCGTTCAACTATGATCCGACCGATCCGTTCGTGCGTCCCGATCTGCAAGTTCTGCTGTCGCGCCCATTGGGCAACGGCAGCCCGGCGGTGTGCGACAACAGCAGCCCCAACTTCGGCGGTATACCGGCGGTGGAGCCGCCCTATTTCAGCGAGGCTCAGGTCATCTCCGATGCCATCAACGACCTCGGCTGCCGCTTCGTCGACGGCACCGGCAACCCTAGCGGCCGCAGCGACAGCGACGCCTGCACGATGTTCCCCGACGCTACCTTCCACTTCGTCGATGCGCTGTCGACGATTCAGTTCTGCGCGCGCATTGCCGCGGCATTCAGGTTTCCTGAGGGTGACACCGTTGTTACCGCCCGAGTGCGCGACGCCGGCGGCCAATTCGGACCGGTGCGGCAGATGGTCGTGCGCATCAATCCTACCGCCAGCGGCTCGCCGACGCTGACGCACGTGCCGACCGCCACGGCGACCCCGAGCTACACGCCGACGCCGGTGCCGTCACCCGGACCGCCGGGGGAGATCACCTTCTTCGGCATCGCCGGCGCCGACAGCGCGCCGCTTGAACCGACCGGCGAGGATAGCGAAGGGCGGCCGCTATTCGAGCGCCGCTTCGGGCGCGGCTTCTACCTAGTCATCGAGGCTAAGCCACTGGGCGGCCTGCGTCACGTCGGGCGCTCGGCGTTCAACTACGACCCGACCGATCCTGCGGTTCGTCCGGACTTGCAGGTGCTGCTGTCACGCCCGTTGGGCGACGGCAGCACGGCCGTCTGCGACAATGGCGAGCCGACCTTCGGCGGGGTGCCCGGCACCGATTCGCCCGACTTCCGCGAGACCCAGGCGGTGTCCGATGCCATCAATGACTTCGGCTGCCGTGTTGACGACGGCACGGGGAATCCCAGTGGTCGCAGCGACAGCGATGCCTGCACGATGTTTCCCGACGCCACCTTCCATTTCGTCGCAGAGGATTCGGACGTGCAATTTTGCGCCTTCATTGCCAGCTCATTTGGCTTCCCTCCCGGCGACACTGTGGTCAGCGCGCGGCTACGTGAGGGGCAGGTGCGGCAGATCGTGATCCGGGTAACGGGCTAGCGCGGTTCGACTTAGCGAGTCAGTCGCGCGCCGGCGGTTTCGCTTTGCGGGTGAGGCTGCTAGGAAGGGCGCCGTGGCGTTGTTGGAGATCCGCGACCTGCAAGTCAGCTTCCCTACCCGGGCGGGGGCCGCCAAGGCGGTCGATCGGGTGAGTCTATCGCTCGCTGCCGGCCGCACGCTCGGCATGGTCGGAGAATCGGGTTGCGGCAAGACCATGACCGCCCTCTCCGTCTTGCGCCTGGTGCCGCCGCCGGGCCGCATCAGCGGCGCGATAGTTTTCGACGGGCGCGATTTGCTGGCTTTGAGCGAGCGCGACATGCGCGAGGTGCGCGGCAACGACATCGCGATGGTATTTCAAGAACCGATGTCGTCGCTCAACCCGGTGTTCACCGCCGGCAATCAGATTGCCGAGGCCGTGCGGCTGCACCAGCAGCTCGGCCGGCAGGCGGCGCGCCAAAAGGCCATCGAAATGCTGCGGCTGGTCGAGATAGCCGAACCGGAGCGCCGCGCCGAAGAGTATCCGCACCAGCTTAGTGGCGGCATGAGACAGCGAGTGATGATAGCGATGGCGCTCTCGTGCAACCCCCGCCTGCTGATTGCCGACGAGCCCACCACCGCGCTCGACGTCACCATTCAGGCGCAGATCCTCGATCTCATCGGCAGCTTGCGCGACCGCCTGGCGATGGCTCTGCTGCTGATCACTCACGACCTCGGTGTGGTCGCCGAGCGCGCCGACGACGTGGCCATCATGTACGCCGGCCGTGTCGTCGAGCGCGCCGCGGTCGAAGTGATCTTTCGCCAGCCGTTGCATCCGTACACCCGCGGCCTGCTGCGTTCGGTGCCCAAGGTCGGGGCCGCGAGGCAGCGGCGGTTGGAGACCATCGCCGGCGTTGTGCCCGATCTGCTCGACCTGCCCAGCGGCTGCCGCTTTCGCGACCGCTGTTCGCTGGCTATCGCCTCGTGCGCCGCTATTGATCCGCCGCTTACCGAATATGGCGCCGGCCATCTGGCAGCCTGTATCCGCGCCGGGGAAAGCCGATGAACGCCCCCCGTCAGCCGCCACCCCTGGTGGAGACGCGCGGGCTGCGCAAGTATTTCCCGGTGCGCAGCGGGTTGTTCGGGCGCGAACGGCAGCAAGTGCGCGCCGTCGATGGCGTCGACCTCACTGTCGCCCCGGGCGAAACGCTCGGCGTGGTCGGCGAATCGGGCTGCGGCAAGTCCACGCTCGGGCGGCTGGTGCTGCGTTTGCTCGAACCTACAGACGGCGAGGTGTTGTTCGACGGAGTTGATCTGCAGTCGCTCAACGGCGGCGCGCTGCGCCGCAAGCGACGCGAGATGCAGATCATCTTTCAGGACCCCTACGGCTCGCTCAACCCGCGTATGCGCGTGGGTACCATCGTCGGCGAGGGGCTCGATATCCACCGGCTGGCCCGCGGCGAGCAGCGCCGGCAGAGCGTGCTGCAACTGCTTGAGCGCGTCGGCCTGCGGCCCGAGGCCTATAGCCGCTACCCGCACGAGTTCAGCGGCGGCCAGCGCCAGCGCATCGGGATTGCGCGAGCGCTGGCGGTGCAGCCGCGGCTGATCGTGGCCGACGAGCCGGTGTCGGCCTTGGACGTGTCGATCCAGGCCCAGATCATCAACCTGTTGCAGGACTTGCAGGAGGAGATGGGGCTGGCGTACCTGTTCATTGCGCACGATCTGCGCGTGGTCGAGCACATCAGCCATCGCGTGGCGATCATGTATCTGGGAAAGATCGTCGAGTTGTCCGAGAGTGTGGAATTGTACCGTAACCCCTGCCATCCCTACACCAAAGCACTGCTGTCGGCGGTGCCGATCCCTGAACCCGGCGCTAAGAAGGTGCGCATCATTCTGCCCGGCGACGTCCCCAGCCCGATCAATCCGCCCCCGGGCTGCGCCTTTCATCCGCGCTGCCCGTACGCCGAGGAGCGCTGCCGCCTCGAAGTGCCGCGGCTAGTTGCAGGAGACCGGGGACATGCGGTAGCTTGTCACGTGTTCCCTGCTTGACGATGGGAAGAGGAGGATGCCGTGAACTGGAGACGGCCGGGAGGTAAAGCAGCAGAGAGCGGGCGGGACCGGGTGATGCCGCAAAGCCCTGGCGTTAGCCCTGATCCGCCTAGCACCAACCAAGCGCCGGCATCGCCGCCGCCGGCCATGCCGCGGCGAACTTTGGGGGCGGACACCGTTGTTACCGGAAGGCTGAGCTTCACCGTTCCGACCCGCATCGATGGCACGCTGCGGGGCGAAGTGCGCGCGACGGAACTGCTGGTGATTGGGGAAGACGGGTTCGTTGACGGCACCGTGCGTGCACAGCACCTGGTGATTCTGGGCAAGATGCGTGGTGATGTGCGCGGCGCCGAACGGGTCGAGATCGGACCCGGCGGCCGGCTCGTCGGCACGATCGAAACCCGCAGCCTGGTGGTGCAAGAGGGCGGGCAACTTGACGGCGATTGCCGAATTCAGCCGCTGCGCCCGAAGGTGCAGGCCCTGCATCCGCCGGCGGCCCCAGAGGCCGCCTCGGAGCAAGCTTAGAGCCGGCGGGAATCTACTGTTCGGGCGCCGCGTTGACCGCGCCGCGCTGCGGGCTTTCTTCTTCGATGCGAGCGGCCTTTCCGGACAGCCCGCGTAAGTAGTAAAGCTTGGCCCGCCGCACTTGGCCGCGGGTGGCGACCTCGATCTTGGCGATCCGCGGCGAATGGACCGGGAAGGTGCGCTCGACCCCCACCCCATACGACCGCTTGCGCACGGTGAAGGTGGCGCGATTGGCGCCACGGGAGCGGCGTAGCACTACGCCCTCGAAGACCTGGACGCGCTCCTTCTCACCTTCCACCACCTTGACGTGCACCCGCACCGTGTCGCCGGCCTTGAACACCGGCACATCAGTTCTCAATTGTTCGCGCTCGATCGTGTCGATCAGGTTCATGTTACACCTCGCTGGAAGGGAGACTTCAGATTGAAGGCCGCCTTTCTAGCCTGGGGCGCGCAGCCGGTCAAGGATAATGGCGGCGGCGGAGCGGACCGAGAGGTGGTTGTACTCGGTGGGGCCGACGACGGGCTCGAGGATCAGGTCGGCCTGCTCGACCACCACCGGTGCCAAACCCCAGCCGGTGCCGAACACCAACAGGTGAGGTTGCGCCGAAGCGGCCAGTCGCTGGCGCAAGGCGGCAAAGCTGCTCCGTTTGGGCCCGCTGCGCGCCGAGGTCACCACGATCACGGGGCGAACTCCGCTCTCGCGCTCGATGCCGACGATGACGTCATCGAGGTCGGTCGCCAGCCGCACCAGGGCCAGCGCTTCTTTGCGGGTCTCGTTGTAAATGCTGCCGGAGCCGGTTTGCCAGTGCTCGATGATCTTCCCCACCAAGGCGTGCAGCGTTCGCACCGGGGTGGCCACGTAGAAGCCGCGCACGCCGTAAGTGCGCGCCGAACGGGCGATATCGTGAACATCCATATTGGTAACGGCGCTGGTGACGATCGCGCCGTTCTTATCCATGACGGGATAGTGGAGCAGGGCCAGGTAGAGGTCACCCATGGCGGCGGGGAGTTTCCGGGGTGCCGGCCAACAGGGCGCGATCGGCCTCGCTCAGGGAGGCGCGCGCCAGTAGGTCGGGACGGCGCGCCGCGGTGCGCTCCAGCGCTTGAGCGCGCCGCCAGCGCCGAATGGCTTCGTGATCGCCCGAGAGCAGCACCGGGGGCACCTGCCGTCCGCGAAAATCGGGGGGACGGGTGTACTGCGGGTATTCCAGCAAACCGTCCTGGAACGACTCGCCGAGCGCGGATTGGGGTTCGCCCAGCACCCCGGACACCAAGCGGCTGACCGCGTCGATCACCACCAAGGCGGCCACCTCCCCGCCGGACAAGACGTAATCACCGGCGGAGAGTTCGTCGTCGACGAATTCCCGCACCCGTTCATCGACCCCTTCGTAGCGTCCGCAGATCAGCGCCAGTGCCGGCAACTGGGACAGTTCCGCGGCGACGGCCTGTGTCAGCACGCGGCCCTGGGGGGAAAGCAGAACCCGGCGCGGCCGCTGCGGCCCAGCGCCAGTGGCTTCGATGGCCGCCACCAACGGCTCAGGTTTCATCACCATACCCGGCCCACCACCGTAAGGGGCGTCGTCGGTGACGCGGTGCTTGCCGGTGGCGTAGTCGCGGATGTTGTAGCGCACGAACTCCAGCGCCCCGCGCTCCTGCCCCTTCTGGAGCATCGTCGCGCCCAGAACGGAATCGAACAATTCGGGAAATAGGGTGACGATGTGAAAGCGCATCAGTCGAGTAAGCCCGGTATGGGATCGATCACCAACCGCCCGCCCGCCAGGTCGACCTCGCGCACGACATCGGCAATCAATGGAATCAAGTGCTCGCCCCCGGCGCCGTGCACCACACAAACGTCGTTGCTGCCGGTCGCAATGACGGCCTCAACGCGGCCCAGTGCCTGGCCCGCCACCGTCTCAACCTGCAAGCCGATGAGGTTGCGGTGATAGATCTCGTTGGGTCCCAGCCGCGGCAACTGCTCGGCGGCGAGGCAAACCTCCGCCCCGACCAGCGCCGCGGCCGCCGTGGCGCTGTCATAGCCGTCGAACTGCAGCAGGCGGAAGCGCTTGTGCGGGCGCGTGGTACGCAGGCGCACCTCGATCGCGCGATCGCTCCAGCGCAGGGTGAGTGATTGGCCCGGCCGCAGCGCGACCGACTCGGGATTATGCGGCAGCATGCGCAATTCACCGCGAATCCCGTGGGTATTCACGATCGTACCGAGCCCGCACAGGGACGCGGCGGCCGAACTCGGTGCGCTGTGAGATGGGGGCGGCACCGTGCCGCGCGGCCTACTTGTTCTCGATGATCTCGAGCAGAACCTTGCGGTTGGTGCGCGAGGCGGCGGCGTTCAGAATCGTCCGGATCGACTTCGCCGTCCGGCCTTGCTTGCCGATGATTCGCCCGAGATCCTCTTGTGCCACCTTGAGCTCTAAGACCGAGGCGGTGTCGCCCTGCGTCTCCTTCACTTCGACCGCGTCCGGGTGGTTGACCAGGTAACGAGCCAAGTATTCGACCAGATCCTTCATGACGATGTCTCTCCTGATGCCGGCGCGGCGGCTTTGGTCAGGCCCGACTTCTTCAGCAGTTGCGCAACGGTGGCTGACGGCCGCGCCCCGCTGCGAAGCCACCGAGTAGCTTTCTCGGCGCGGAACTCAATCCGGACGGGGGTCTTGGTGGGATCATAGTACCCGATTTGATCCAAACAGCGCCCGTTACGCGGCGAGCGGGAGTCAGCCACAACGATGCGGTAAAACGGGTTCTTCTTGCCGCCGAAGCGGGCCAGGCGGATGGTGGTAGGCATGGGACGTTCTTACTCCTCTCCGATAGGGGTGGCAATCACTGCATGAAACCGCGGGGCAGGCCAGGAGGCGCCCCCGCGCGTGCGAACTTGCTCATGTGTTTCATGACCTTCTTGGTTTCCACGAACTGCTTGAGGAAGCGGTTGACCTCGGCGACGCTGGTGCCGCTGCCGAGGGCGATGCGCTTGCGGCGGCTACCGTTGAGGATGGCGTGGTTACGCCGCTCTTCTTTGGTCATCGAACTGATGATGGCCTCGATGTGGCGCAGTTCGCCTTCGGCCTGGCTCATGTCCACGCCGTGAACCAGCTTCTTCATACCCGGGATCATCTTCAGCAGGTCCGTCATGTTGCCCATCTGGCGCAGGGCGCGGATCTGATCGCGAAAGTCATCCAGGGTAAACTCGTCGCGCCGCAGCTTTTGCTGCAGCGCTGCCGCCTGCTTCTGATCGTAAACCTGCTGGGCCTTCTCGATCAGGGTGAGAATATCTCCCATGCCGAGAACCCGCGTGGCCATGCGGTCGGGATGGAAGACCTCCAAGGCCTCGAGCTTCTCGCCCATGCCGGCAAAGAGGATCGGGGCGCCCGTCACCGCACGCACGGACAGGGCCGCACCACCGCGGGCGTCGCCGTCGAGTTTGGTGAGAATCACCCCGTCGATCCCAATGCGCTGGTGAAAACCGGTGGCCGCGTTGACCGCATCTTGACCGGTCATCGCATCCACCACCAGCAGGGTCCGGTACGGCTGCACGGCCGCCTTGATGCGCTCTAACTCGGCCATCAGCTCGTCGTCGATGTGGAGCCGGCCGGCGGTATCGATAATGACTAGCTGGTGCCCTTGTTGGTGCGCGGCAGCCACCGCCTCACGGCACAACACAACTGGATCACCCTCGGCGTGCGAGGGATGCACGGGACAGCCAATCTGACCCGCCAGCGTGACCAGTTGCTGGATGGCTGCGGGCCGATAAACGTCCGCCGGCACCAGGTACGGAGCGGGGCGCCCCTGCTGCTTGAGGTGGCGGGCCAACTTGGCCACGGTGGTGGTCTTGCCGGCCCCGTTCAGGCCGACCAGCATCAGCACCACCGGCGGCACGCCGTTGAGATCCAGCGCCACCGCCCGGCCACCCATGAGCTGGGCCAACTCGGTATTGACGATCTTGATGAAGTGCTGCTCGGGCGTCAGGCTGGCCAGGACCTCCTGGCCCACTGCTTGCGCACGCACGCGCTCGAGGAAATCCTTGACCACCTGGAAGTTGACGTCCGCCTCCAGCAAGGCCAGACGCACCTCGCGCAGGGCCTCGTCGATGTTGCGCTCAGTGATCTTGCCGTGCCCGCGCAGCCGCTTGATCGTCTGCTCGAATTTCTCTGACAGATTGTCGAACATGTGCCCCGCGCCCTCACCTCGGGCGCAAAAAAATTGCCGGATCGCGGACGCTATAGAATGGGGTGGGTATTGTCAACAAAGCGCTCCGGGGCGGGCTAGCCCCGGGGCCACGACCTATTCGATCGCCACGCCGCCCGGGCCGGTTTGCGCCTTGACCCCGGTGCGAGCCTGCAAATCCTGCATCCGACGCTCGACCTCTTTCTTGTCACGATCGAGGATCGCCATTTGGCTCTTCAGAGTATCGCGCTCCTTCACGAGCACACCGACCTTGTCCGATAACTCGGTGACCTGTTCCTCGAGCTGCACGGCTTTGCCCCATTTCTGGTAGCCGATGAAGACGCCCGCGAGCATCGCTACCAACAGAATGACCAGCCGTTGGGTGTACGTCCAGAGCCGTTCTCTGAGTTCTGTTGCTTCGGTTTCCGCCATGAATCCTCCGCTGGTCAGCCCGCGAGATGCCCGGGCAATACCACAGCGTACCAGCGGAGAAAAGCCGCCGCTCAAGCGGCGGCGCGTAGACCAACGGGCCGAAACCGCTGGCGGCGAGCGGGTTCGCTCCCGTACTGCAACCGCCAGCGCCGCAGTGCTAGGCGAACGGCCGCGGGCTCGAAGCCAAACATCTCGCACAGGTTCACGAAGGAGAAGACCCAGCTCCAGTCATTCGCCCGAATCCATGATTCCGCCTCGCTGAAGTTGGCGCGCTGCTGGCGAGTGGCTTGGGGGGCGTTGCGCCTGTAAGTCTCCAGGCCGTCGGCGAACACCGCCCACATCAATGCCCGCTCGCCCGAGAGTCTCGCGGTATCGCCATCCGGCCGGTAGAACTGTTCGGGGAGGACAGAGTCTGCTCCCAATAGGTCTTGGAGCACGGACTCTGCTTGCCAATATTGCTGGGGCATAGCGCACCTCCTCGATCGAGATTCTTCACCCGGACCTCTCCACCTGCAAAGCAATTCAGCGGCCAGTTTGAGCCTCTTCCTATTCCATGGGACCTGCTATGAAGGCCGCCACCATGCGGCCGGGAGTGCCAAAAAGCGCTCCAGGCCTACGCCGATTGCGTCACTCTCCGGGGTGATGTGGCGCGGCAAATCACTGGCCGGCGCCAGCAGCAGATATCGGCGGAGGTGGCGGTAGGGGCAAGCGGACGCGGAAGGTTGATCCTTGACCGACGCGGCTGGTGACTTCGATGCTGCCTCCCAAAAGGGTCACGAAGCGGCGGCAGAGGTAGAGGCCCAACCCCACGCCATCGTGCGTCGGCGCATTGCCGCCCTGGACGAACATCTCGAAGATGTCCGCGGTCTTCTCGGCAGGAATGCCGCAACCGGTGTCGCGCACCTCGATAACCAGTTGGCCGCGCTGATCCGCTGCGCGCACCTCCAAGTTGACCTCGCCGTGGTCGGTGAATTTCAGCGCGTTGTGGATGAGGTTACGCACGACCGCGTGCAGTTTGGCCGCGTCGGTCCAAACCGACTGCTGCGGCTCGGCCACGCTGAATTCGAGCCGCACGCCCGGTTTGAGCCAACGGGCCGGGACCTGGGCGCGCACGGTCTCGATGAAGTCGCCGATGCGCACTTCGCTACGCTCAACACTGACCCCGCCGGCTTCGAGTCGGTTAAGATCGAGCGTAGCCTGGACCATCTGCAGCAGGTCCAGCGCCCGGTCGCGCATCCGGTCCAGGGCATCCGCCTGATCGCTGTGTACGGGTCCGAGCGTGCCGTCGCGCAGCAAGTCGGTGTAGCCGAGGATGGCGTTGAGCGGGGTGCGTAGCTCGTGTGACATGGCGGCGACGAACTCCGATTTGACACGATTGGCACCACGCAACTGCTCGGCCAGGTGGGCATTATTGAGCGCGACCACGCCCAGCTGCGCCAACCCCGATAGTATCCGGCGCTCGCGGGCGGTGAACGGGCCGGTACGATTCTCATGCATGATGCCGATGGTGGCCAGCGGCTCTCCGGCACGGGCGAGTAGCACCGTCAGCGACGAACGCACGTGCCAGCGCCGCATCAGCGCTGGTGGCACCAGCTGTTGGACATCGCGGTCTTGGATCTCGATCGTGCCGGCGCGGCGCAACTCCTGATAGAAGAGCGGCAGGGTGGCTTCGTCGAGTTCGACAGCGCGCAACTCCTCCAGTGCCCGTTCTGCCAACTCGGGTGCAACGGCGGCGGCCAAGCGCCAGCAACGCCCCTCGGGGCGGTATACCGCTGCTCCATCGCTCTGCAGCAGATCACGCGCCAGGCGCGCCAGATCGTTCTCGATCTGGCGCGGGTCGAGGGACTTGCCCAGGGTCTCGGCCACCGTAAGCAGGGCGGTGGCGGTTTCGGCGGCTTCTTGTTGTTCTTCGTACAGGCGGGCATTCTCGAGCGCCAGCGCGGCATGCTCGGCCAGCCCGCGAGCGAGCATGCGCTCGTGCGCCGTAAACGGTGGGCGCGGTCGGCGGTAGACGAACGCCACGGTGCCGACCAGCTGCGCGCCGCGGCGCATGGGGGCAACCAACATGCCGGCAAAGCCGAAGAGCGAAAGCGTCTCCAACGGTATCCGATCCTGAGCGCCGATGTCCGGCACCTCAACCAGAGGCTCGTCCAACAGCGCCAGCGCCCCGGGCAGCTGGGTCAGGTCGACGTAGAACTCGCGCGCGGCGCGCCGCTCTTCCTCGGAGACACCGGACACTTCGGCCACCCGGTAGTGGCTGGCCTCGTCGATCAAGTTGATCGCGCCGACCGAGGCGCCGCACAGCCCAGCGGCGCGGCGCGCCAGCCGGCGCAGCACTTCCGCCCGATTGAGAGTGGCGTTCAACTCCTGCCCGATTTCGATCAACGCCGTCGCCACCGCGGTCTCTCGCCGCGCAGCCTCGCGGGCGGCCACTGCCTCGGTGCGGTAGAAATCCCCCAGATAAGCCCCTGCCACGGTGAGGGCCGCCGCCCCGGCGATGGCCAAGAGCGCCAACACCGGCGACATCGACGAGAGCGGACTCATGCCCAGCACGCTGGCGTAGCCGGCCGTGACACCGATTGCCACAACCGCTTGCCCGACCTTGCCCAGCGGGATCATCAGCGACACCCCAGTGAGCAGCAGGATCAGCCAAATCGCCAGCAAGACCCCGTCGCCACGCACCACCGCGGTATAGGCGATCATGCTGCCGGCCAAGACCAGCACTATCAGCACCGTCAGCACCCGGCCGGCGAGCGGGTTGTGGACTCGCCGGCGAACCCAGACCGCGAAGCCACAGAGCGCGAACTGCACCGCCGCACTGGTTAGCCAGGGCCAGGTGCGCTCGGGGTGTTGGCGCAACTCACTGATGCCGCCCATCACCACCGCCAGCACCAGAATGGCCGTGGCCACCGGTACGCCGCGCACCAGCGCCACCGCCGCATCGCGGCGGATGCTGTCCTTGGCAATACTTTCTCGACTCCGATTCACGCCCGGCTCTGTGATGCGCTTACCCTATAGCCGAGCCGGACCGCTGCGGTCCACAGGCGAGTGGCCCTGTTGACGACATCTTTCGGCATCGTGATCGCCCCGCGGCATTGATCCTGCGCCCGCGCACGGACAACGGCAGAGCGTTTGCCCGAGTTACTGCCCAGCTGTGGCTGGCTGGTCGCGTACCATGACCAGGCCGAAGATGGTGGTCGAGTAAGCTATGCCACCGTCGGGGTGCAAAAACAGCGCCCCGGCCCAGTTGTTGTAGCCCTGCCCAGCACCCGTGCGCAGCTTGTAAACCGTCGCGCCGGTGCGGAAGTCGACGGCCGTGAAATACCACTGTGTGATATCGTCGCGCTCGTCGCGGAAGTAGGTGTAGATCAGGCCGCTGCCCAACGAGAGCTTGAACACGCCGATGTTCTTCTCCGGGCTGGTCCAGACGGTCTCGCAGTGGTAACTGCCATCCGCACTCCGCGTTGCATCGACACGCGTCAGCCCTGCGGCCGGATGGGCGACCGGAAACCAATGGTGACCCCAGTTGTTCTCAACCACCGCTGAATACGTGCCCGCCCCCCGCCCCTGGTCATCGGCTTGCTCGAACGCGATGGCGCTGATGTCGGTACCGCTTTGGCCCTCCTCGAACAGCGGCGCGCTGCATAGCACGCGGCCATCGGCGCGGCTTACGAACAGCAGCTCGATGCGTGGCTCGGCGTTGTTGGTGATCACCACCAGGCCGTCGGCGCCGCCGGTTAGGGTAACCGACGTGCCTGAACCGCGGGTGATGTGGCCCGGCTTCTTGCGGCTGCCGCGGGCGTAGGGCGTGCGCCAATCGGTGACCACGTTGCCTTGATCGTCATGGTGGAAGCGGTAGAGCGCGAAATCCGAAATTATGAAGACACCCTCCGGACCGATGGCAAACGAGTTCTCGATGACCTCGCCCTCGAGCCGAAGCCTGTGCACTGCACCTGAGGCTACGTCCACCGTCCCCACCATGCCGGCAGTAGTGGCGTACCAGTAGTAGTCCCCGCGCCAATCCGGCAGCACCCAGGCAACACTGTCGCGCTTGGGCCACGGCATCGCCACGACGTCGTGCGCCAGATCGTACGTGCGCTCCAGTCTCAGCTGGGCGCCGCTGCGCGGCTCCGGGACCTGGACCACTTGGATCGTGTTGTCGGTGGTCGGTACCACCGCGCGGTCCTGCTGATCCAGGTAGAAGTAGACGCCGGCGCCGATGTACTCCCACGGCCAGAGGCCCTGTAAGACCCAGTAGTAGGGCCGCGGCGGAAGATCGAATGATTGCAGCAGTTCGAGAGTGTAGGGGTCCAGTAGCTCGACGCGAAAACTTCGGCCGTTGCCGTAGACGCCGACCACGCGCCCGGCCCGGTCGTAGGCAATCGTGCCATAGCCGCCAAAGCCGCGTGAGCGCGAGCTGACTCGGGTTTGCACGCCGAGTGGCCCGGGGGCCTCGTAGGTATCGCTCATCGAGGCATCGTTGTGCATGTTGCTGCCCGCATTCGCCGCCATGAACGGATGTTGGGGAACCTTGACGTGGGGAATGGGCTGGGAGGAGTTCACGGGTTGATAGCGGGTGAGTTGCCCGCCCACGCCGCCCCGCTGGTCGCCGTCACCGATGGTGTTGCTCCGCAGCAGGCGCAGCGCTTCGCCAGGGAAGAACAGCCACCCGGGGATAGGCTGCACGCCATCCTCAGCCGAGCCGCATCCCGGCAAGACAACGCCGAGCAGCCACAGATGAACGCAGACGATCCCCAACCACGCGCGGCGACGTCTTCGCCCGTCTGACAAAGACCCGAGGTCGCGTCGGCTCGGAACGTCAGCTGGCAAGTTCAGTGCCGAGCCCTCAGTGCTGCCGTCGTTATGCATTGGTGGGCACCTGTGGCTTCACGCCTTCGCTTGGGTAGCGCTCAACGGCTCCAGCCGCGGATAGCCCCATTCCTGCAAGGCGAATTTCCAGTGGCGGTTGACCTTATCGATCACCGCGTCGTCCACCCGGTAGGTGTTCTTCTGGAAGTTGGTCACCGCGTCACTGTAGGCACGCAAGGCCGGCTCCGCGGCGGCGAACCCGGGCAGGTGCAAGCCGTCGTAGATCCGCCTCAGCTGCTCGAGTGGGGCGGCCTCCAACTCCTCGTACTTCACTTCCACCAGGTGGCCGGCGGGGATCAGCGACTTCTCCGCCAGGTACTTGCACATGAGCTGCTCATAGAAGTGCAGCACCAGGGCTTCGATTTGCTGTGGGCTGATATGCTGCAGCTGCGCCTTGGGCAGCACGACCTTGTACACCCCCTTCATAGAAGGCAGCACGCGGTAGGGGTCGCGGCAGATGTGGATGAACTTCGCCTGCGGGAACAATTCGAGCAGCACCCGGACACGCCCGCTGTTGGCCGGGTCCTTGAGCACCAGCGGCTTGCCGCCCGAGCGCAGCGTCGCTTTGCGCAGCAGCGTGAGATAGGCGCGCTTCCACTCGGCTCGCTCGGCCGCGCTGAGGTTGTGGAGCAGCCCGTACTTATCGAAGATCTCAGCGGCTTGCTGCGGCAAGGTGTAGAGATGCAGCCAGGCGTAAGGGGTCATGTTGGCGAGCGCAAAGCTCTCCTCCTGGGGGGCATCGAGGTCGAGCGGCATGTTATCGATTTCCCGGGTGGGATGATCCTTCTGCGCCTTGCGGGCGAGCCACGACTTGAGGCGGTGTTCGCCACCGAGGCAGAAGCCCGGAGCCATGGCTTGAAACGTGGAAATGTAACCGAACTGCCGATCCTGGCAGAGCAAGTTGTGCAAGTGGGTCGTGCCGGTGCGCCAGTGCCCGAGGATGAAGATCGGTGCCGGATGGATCGCGGTGCGGTCAACGAGGCGACCGTAACGGACGCTTTCATAGAGCCGTAGCGGGCTGGTTAACAGGGTAGAAAGCGACACCGCCAGCAGGCGCGGCAAGTACTCGCGCTCGATGTGCCGGCTACTGCGCGCCAGCCGCAGCCAGCTGCGAAACGAACCGAGGGCGACCGGATGCTCGAAGTTGGCGGCCCACCGTTGTCCGGTCATGCACTTGCTCCCCGCCGGCACGCGCACCCAGCCCGTCGTGAGCCGGTGCGCCGCCGTGCCCGGCTGCCATACTGATTGATGGCCCTCCGGGTCAACCCCCGGCCAAGTGGACTACCCACCATTCGGGCAAGGCCAGAGCCAACAATAGCCTTGGCTCCGCATGGTCGATGCTATGCGCTTGTATAACCAAGTAGCCGCACGGGCATCTGCATCCCGGCTTTCGGTGATATTTTCTTTGATGCCTATCTTTTTTCTTGACGCCTAATTCAAGAGTGTGGTACCCGCCTGCTCCAAATTTCGGGCTGCATTAAGCGGCCCCAAGAAAAGGGGGAGAGTATGGAGCGAAGGCAAAGGCAGGGTCGGGGGCGGTTTCTGCGCCTGATGGTGGGCGCGGCGGCAGTCGCGCTGAGTTCCGAGGCGATGGCCTCCACGATCACGCAAAATACGTCGTGGACGATCGATCGCTCGGGCACGACGGCGAAGTATCGGGTGGTCGGCTACGGCGACTCGATCTACGCCGGCTATCGCGGTTCGCTATCGAGCGTGGCGAAACGCGCCGCCCCGTGGGTGAGCGGCGAGTACGCTTCCAACGCCTGGAACAGCGATATCGAAGTGATTCGCCGTACCAAGTCGGGGGCCAAGGCCGACGACATCTACAACAACAAGATCGTGGCCGAACGCTCGTACATGCAGGCCACCACCACCCGGGTTGTGACCTTCGAGATGTGCGGCAACGACTTCCTGCAGGCGCGCAGCAACTTCGCCGGCCAGACCGGCACTTGCAACTACGGCGTCATCACCACCGCGCTGACTAACTGCACCACCTACCAAGAGAGGGCGATGCAGTACATCAACGCCAACGCCTATTCCGGCACCAAGCTAAAGGTGATCTCCAACATCTACTACCCCGGCTACAACGCCGACAATGCCCTCAGCGGCTGCAATGACCCGACCACCGGGCAGAAGGTCAACAAGCGGGACAAGTTCTTGCCCTACCTGGCGCAGAGCAACTGGCGCGCGTGCAATTTCGCCAACACCTACGGCTTCCAGTGCGCTGATTCGTTCGCCCAATACATGGGCGCCGATTACGACTCGAACGGCGACGGCCAGATCGACTCCGAGGCGCTTAAGTACGTCGCCGGGGAGAGCGAGGCCACCTACGTCAACCGCATCACCGTGACGTTGAAGGCCACCCTGCGCGACTCCAACACCCACTTCGTCAACTCCACTACTAGCTACGACTACCTCCAGTCGGACGACACCCATCCGACTTACACCGGCGGCACCGTTTACGTCGGCCTCTTCGGCGGCACCGGCACCGGCTCGGGCGCGCCCGACTACAGCGGCAGCCAGATCGTCGGCGGCAAGAACCCGGTGTGGAACCGCTACGGCCACGAGCGCATGGGCTGGGCACTGTCGGTGTTCAATCCGACCGCGCCGTAACACCCGCAGCTACGCACTAACCGACAAGGTGGGGCGGGCTTACCACCCGCCCCCCTTGTTCATCTCCACCACCCCGACCGTCTGCGCCGGCAACTGCGCGCCGGCCGTTCTCAGCGACAACTGACAAAATGCCGAATCGAGGGCGCTCCTGCCCCTTGTACCTTTGTCCCCAGTGCAGTATGAGGCGCCATCAGCGCGTGATGATGTGAGCAGGCCTACAGGTAGGTCAAACCTTGCAACAGAGGGAGGTGTTCCGTGATCAACTGGCGTAGTTGGCACCAATACTGGCAAGGCTGTCTTGGCGTGGTAGTGGGCCTGGGCCTGCTGTTCGTACCGGCTGCAACCCGGGCGCAGTGCGTCGGCGACTGCAACCTCGACGCGGAAATCACCATCGACGAACTAGTCTCGCTGGTCAACATCTCGCTCGGCAGCGCACCCCTGTCGGGATGCCCGGCAGGCGATGCTGACAACTCCGGCGACGTCACCGTCGACGAGATCGTTACCGCCGTCAACAACTCGCTGAACAGTTGCCCGCCTCCACCGCCAACACCAACGCCGACCACCGCGGAACCCACGGTGGAGGCCACCGCCACGCCCACCACGGCCGAGCCGACCGCCACGGCGACCGAGATTCCACCCACCGCGACGCCGACCGAGGTTCTACCGACGGATACACCCACCGAAATCCCACCGACGGACACGCCGACGGAGGTTCCGCCGACGGATACGCCCACCGAGATTCCGCCCACCGCGACGCCCACCGCTACCAGCACGCCCTCAGGGGGTATCGTCACCGGCCGAGTTCGTGACCGGCTACTTCACGACGTGCCCAACGCCAGCGTGGTGCTGATCGACGCCGCCCAAGTGGCAGCGAGCGCGGTATCGGTCGAAGAACCATTGGCAACGTTGGCTCTTTCCAGTCTCGCGGCCGGTGTTACCGGCGCGGATGGCCGCTTCAGCCTTTCCGGGGTGGCCCCCGGCAGCTACTTCGTCTACGTCGCCCCGCAGCCGCAGTGGCTGCCGGGCGGATCACTATCACGCGCCGCTACGCAGATTGCCGTCGGACCGAATGACCTCGGCGACATAATGATCTCGCAGCAGCCGAGCAGCGAGGCGGTTTACAAAGGATCGTCCTATTGCCTCCTCTGTCACCGAGAGAACGGCGTCGGCCCTGACGCCAGCGGCTACAAACGGACCCTCCACGCGATGACCTACAGGGTCCCCGGCGTGTACACGGCCAACCAGGACCCGTCACCTTATCCGGGCCGCGACCGCGCGCTGGTCTATTTCCCCGACGGGAACGCCAGCGACAATACCGGCGCCGGTGACGGCTACGGCTACCTGCTCACCAATATCAGCACCGCCTACGATGTGCTGCTCGGCCGCGAAGACGGCGGCGGCCGTTATTTCGCGGTCTTCCGCACCAAGGATGGTACGATCGCTTCGGAGCGCTACTACGTTGAGATCACTTTCGGTGGTGAGGGTATTTGGAAGCAACGCTTCATCACTCGTATCGCCGACGGCCACCACGTGGCTGCTGGTCAGGGCAGCTACTACATCCTCCCGATTCAGTTCGACGAGTCGATTCAGGAGAACCTCGCAGTCAACCCAGTAAACCCATGGCTGGCCTATAACGCCGGCAACTGGCCCGCTGCACCGAGCGAGAATGGCGGGCCGACGGGGGTGCCGACGAAGGTGAAGTCGTTCGACCTCAACTGCGCCGGCTGCCACTTCACCGGCACCAAGCTCACTGTTGATGCGCAGGGCAACTTCCGCGCCGATGCGGTCGACGACCCGAACGGGGTGCTCGACTACGACGGCGACGGTACCCGCGACGAGATCGTGCAGGGCTGCGAAGACTGCCATGGCCCGGGCTCCGAGCACACGGGCCAGGGACCGATCATCCAGCCGCAGCTCCTCAGCGCCGAACGCTCGGCAATGATTTGCGGCCAGTGCCACGTGCGCGGCGAGGGCAAAGGCACCATGGCCGGGGCCCACACCGAGTACCCCTCGCGCGGCGTTGACGCTAACATCGAGTTCCCGCGCGCCGGCATCTCGCGGGCGGAGTTCAAGGAGCAGTTCCACGAAGACCGGCCGGGGCAATGGCCGGATGGGCAGCAGCACGCCAAGTCACATCATCAGCAGTACCACGACCACATCCGTTCCACCCACTACCGCAACCCCTTCCAGCTGCTCGCCTGCGACAGCTGCCACACGCCCCACGACACCACCAACCCCCATAACCTGATCGGCAAGCTCGAAGACAACAGCGCCTGTTTGCGCTGTCACGCGCCCTTCCCGCCGTTCTCCATCCCGCTCGGGGTTGGTGCCGAAGCGGTGGCACTGGCGGTCGAGCGCCACATGAGCGAGGACGCCTACATGGTGTCGCCCTACGATCCCGCCAACGCCCTCGGCCTGATCGATTTCACCAGCCTCGGTTACGCCGCAACCCCGTTCATCGGCGGCCCGGGCAACTGCGCCACCTGCCACATGCCCAAGACCGCTAAGTCGCAAGGGCAGTGGACCAAGGAGAACGGCCGTAGCGGCACGATCATGTGGGGCGACATCAGCTCGCACCAGTTTGCGCCGATCTGGCCATCGGTGAGTTCAGCGATGAAGCTGGCCGGGCAAAGCGAGGTGATTCCCAACTCGTGCGGCGTATGCCACAACGCGCTCACCGATACGTATCCCGATCTGGTGCCCTAGCGACCGCTGCCGCTGTCGGGTCCGCCCCGCTCAAGGGCGGACCCGGTCTCCCTCCTGCTGTCAGCCCCCTGGCAATGACGGGAGGCGCCCTCCGCGTGCGACGCTATCGCGGGAGACGGCGGCTGCAACGGGGGAGTGGTCATCTGCATGCGCACGGCCACGGCGGGCGCTGGGTACCACCGCCACTCAGCCCCCGCAGGCGGCAAGACGCCCGCAGTCTGGAAACCGCCTCCTGCTCCGCGAGATGCAGCCGCGGGCCGCAGCAGGGAGCGTTGACCGGCAGATAAGCAGGCCTTCTTGACTTCCCGCGGTGCTGCTCTACTCTGGGGGCCGCTATGCACATCGAGACGTTACGAGTGTTCTGCGACGTGGTCGATACCGGCAGTTTCTCCGCCGCCGCTTCGCAGAACTACATTACCCAGTCGGCTGTTAGCCAACAGCTGCGGGCGTTGGAGTCACGTTACCAGTGCACGCTGCTCGAACGCAGCCGCCACGGGGCCAAGCCGACGGCGGCGGGGGAAATCCTCTACCGCGTCAGCCGGGAAATCCTGGAGAAGTACCGCGAGATCGAAACCCAGCTGCAGGAAAGCGGCAAGGTCGTCGCCGGCAGCCTGCGTGCCGCGATCGTCTACAGCGTCGGACTCCACGAGCTGCCGCCGTACCTCAAAGAGTACATGCGGACCTACCCCCAGGTGAACGTGCACGTCGAGTACTCGCGGCCGAACAAGATCTACGACAGCGTCATCGCCGGCCAAATCGACCTCGGCATCGTCGCCTACCCCCACAAGCACCCGCAAATCCAGAGCGTGCCCTGGCGCGAGGATCGTATGGTGCTGGCATGCCCGCCGGATCATCCGTTCGCCTCGCTGAAGAAGGTAAACATCGGCAGGCTCAACAACGAGAGCTTCGTCGGCTTCGAGCAAGATATACCGACGCGCAAGGCCACCGACCAACTGCTGCGCGACAACCAAGTCAACGTGCGCTACGTTGGCGAGTTCGACAACATCGAAACCATCAAACGCGCGGTCGAGATCGGTCAGGGCATCGCCATCCTGCCGATCGCGGCGATCCGCTTGGAACTCGAGCACGGCACGATCAAAGCCGTCCAGCTGGCAGAGGTAACCCTGGCACGGCCGGTCGCCATTATTCACAAGAAGAGCCGCCATCTCTCTCCGGCCGCGGTGAAGTTTATCGAAATGCTCCAGCGCGAGGACCTGCGGTAACGGCCGGTGAACTCCTCGTTAATGCGCCGGCTCCGGTCGGCCATCGCTTTCGCCGCCCTCGCTGCCTGCGGTGGCGGCGGCGAACAGGCCCCACCACCGAATCGGGCCGAAGACCTTTATGTGCGCACCGGTGGCAACGATGCCAACAGCGGCTTGACCGCCGCGGAAGCGCTGCGTCAGGTGGCCACCGCGGCCGATCGCTCGACCCCAGGCGACCGCATCGTGGTCGGACCGGGCGTCTACACCCCGGTGAACATCAAGAACGAGGGCACCGCGGCGCAGCCGATCACCTTCCTCGCCGATGCCGCCGGCACCCTGACCGGCGATGCCGCCGGCGAGGTGGTTCTGGACGCCGCCGGAGCTGAGGCCGCCTTCAAGGTCTCGAATAAGTCCTACATCATCATCGACGGCTTCACGGCGACCGGCTCCGCCGCCGGCAACACCGCGGGGGTCTTGGTCAAGAGCAGCGCCAGTCACGTGACCATCCGCAACTGCATCGCGCGGGGCAACGGCGGCCAAGGCATCCGTACGGCTGATGCCACCGACGTGACCATCGCCAACAACCTGGTCCTCGACAACGACGGTTTCGGCATCCAGGTGCTGGGCCAGGTGACCGAGAATCAGCCCCAATCACTGCGGGTTCGGGTGTATAATAACACCGTATTCGCCAACGGTAGCGGCGGTATCACCGTCGGCAGCAGCGTCCGCCCGGCGCGCGACACGTTCTTCGTCAACAACATCATTGACGGCAACAGCAACGCCGGCTTCGGCGTCTTCACCGACCCACCCAGCTCGCTCGACGGCTTGGTGGAGCGTTACAACTTGAACAACGATGGCTATGCCGGCGTGTCAATGAACCCGCTGTCGTTCTCAGCCGATCCGCGGTTTCGCCTACCACCCGCGGACTTCCGTCTGGATCAGCTACCGGAGCAGATGACAACCAGCCCGGCGGTGGACGCGGGCGACCCGGCAACCCCGGCCGATATTGTCGAGCAGGTGGCGGCCCGCACCACTGCCACCAGCGGCGTTGCGGACAGCGGCCGCGTGGATCTCGGCTACCACTATCCCCGCTGATTACTGAGCGGCAGCAATGCGGCTAGTGACCTTCGACCACGCCGGCCGGCAGCGCCTCGGCGCTGACAGCGCGCGTGGACTGGTTGATTTCTCGGTGGCGGCACCGGACTTGCCGGGTACCATGCTGGCCTTCTTGGGCGCGGGCGCTACGGCCCGCCAGCGCGCCGCGGCCGCGGTGGCGCGCGCGCAGCAGGACGGCACCGGTCTGGTCCCGGCAGGGGCCACAACCCCGGCCGCGCCGCTGCCGCGCCCGGGCAAAATATTCGGCATCGCGCTCAACTATCGCGATCACGCCGCCGAGACGGGCCAGCCCATCCCGGCGGCACCGCTGGTGTTCTCCAAGGCGGTGACCGCCGTGATCGCTGCCGGCGCGCCGATCGTCGTTCCGGCCGTTTCTGCCGCGGCCGATTACGAGGGCGAGCTGGCCGTCGTCATCGGGCGCACGGCGCGCCGGGTGCCCGCCACTGACGCCCTCGGCTACGTCGCCGGCTATACCATCATGAATGATGTCACGGCTCGTGACTACCAGGCCCGCTCCGGGCACTGCCTGGCGAAATCCTTCGATACCTTCGCCCCCATGGGCCCGGTCATCGTCACTGCGGACGAGATCCCCGACCCCGGCTGCCTTGAAATCCGCACCACCCTGAACGGCGAGGTGGTGCAGCACTCCAACACCCGACACCTGATCTTCAGCGTAGCGGTACTGATCGAGTACCTTTCAGCCGGGGTGACCCTCGAGCCCGGCGATGTGATCACGACGGGCACTCCCGCCGGGGTCGGCTTCCGCCGCCAGCCGCCGCGCTTCCTGCGCGAGGGCGACACCGTGCGTATTGAAATCGAGCAGATCGGAGCGCTGGCGAACCCGGTGGTTGCGGTCTGAGGACCAGCGCAGCGGCGGCCGCTGTCAGTTGGCAAACTCGCGCTTTTTCAACTCGCGCACGTAGGCCGACAGCTTGGCATCGGCGGCCACGGCCTCGTCGATCTTTTGCTCGAAAACCCCGGCGGCTGCCTGCAGCGGGCCGAGATCGGCGGGGAGCTTGAGGAATGCGGTCGCTTGCATGAGCAGCGCCAGCGCCCCGCGCGGGTTGGGCAGCGCGGCGATGTAGTGCGGCAGCGCGGCCCACAGGCTTACGTGCGTCAGCCCCTCGCGCCGGCAGGCATCAACGAGCACGCCGACGATACCGGTCGGGCCTTCATAGCGTGTGCTGGTCAAGTCGAGTCGCCGCAGCAGTTCCGGATCGGAGGCGAAGGCCGTAATCGGCACCGGCCGCGAGTACAAGACTTCGGCGAGGTAGCCACCGAGGGTGACGACCACTTCCACCTCGCAGTCCTTGATCAAGCGCATGACGATGGCGCAGAAGGCTTTCCACTTGAGATGTGGTTCGGGGCCCCAGCCGAAGACCAGATCGCACGGTAGCGCCGGGTTGGCGGTGAAATGGAACTCGTTGGCAGTCCACTCCACCTGGCGCTGCAGCCCTTCGGTCAGCCGCACCTGTGGCCGCTGCACGGTGAAGTCATAGAACTCGTCGGGATCGATCGTGGCCAAAGGCTTGGCCGCGAACTGCTCGGCGAGATAGCGCACCGCCACCGAGGCCGATTGCCCGGCATCGTTCCAACCGCCGAAGGCCATGATCAGCGCCGGCTGCCGCAACTGCGGCCGCTCGTGATAGTGCAGCGCATTCATAGTGCTGACCATCTCACAAAGCGGGCGCGCTGAGAAGTGCGGCGATAGCGCGGTTGCAATGGCCGGCGGGTGGTGGCAGCGTCCGCAACTATGCGGCGGCTGATCGGCTGCGTGCTGCTGATGCTGGTGGGCTGCGAGCGCGCACCACGGGTGCCCTATATCCCGCCGGTGTTGCACAACTGGCCGGCGGCCTACCGCGGCGTCGAGGGCCTGCGCCTCGAGGCCTTCGTCACCGGCTGGCTGCACCTGCCCGAAGCGCTGGTCTATCGCGGCGGGCGCTGGACGACCCGTACGCTGCCGGTGCTGGCATTCGCCATTCATCATCCGCAGCACGGTGTCATTCTTTTCGGCAGCGGCTTAAATCGGGCGGTGGCGAAGAACGCAGGTCGGTACTTCGATGGGCTGTTGGGCCTGGTGCTGCAGGCCGAAGCCTATCCGGAACTGGACCTGCCGGCGCAGCTGCTGAGCGTGGGGATCACGCCGGCCAGCGTGCGCTGGATCATCCTGCCGAGTTTGCAGTTCGATTCGACCGGTGAAGTGGAGGCGTTTCCCGAGGCTCGCGTGGTGGTGGCGCGCGCCGAGCACGAGTACGCTCGCAACCCCGGGCTGGGCTACCTGCGGCGGGAGTACGACGATGTCGCCAGTTGGTGGTTCATCGACTTCCCGCTCGACCGCCCGCTGGCAACCTTTCCTGCATCAACGGACCTGTTTGAAGACGGCAGCTGCGCGCTGCTCGATGTGGCAGGCTACACCCCCGGTTCCTTGGCGCTGCTGCTGCGCCTGGCGAGCGCGCCGCTGCTGCTCGCCGGCAACCTGGCGCCAGTGGAGGAAACTCTGCGTTACGCCGCACCTGCGCTCGGGGCGGCGGATGCGGCGCAGTGGTGGGATCGGATTTGGCGCCTCAAACGCTTCCGCGACCTCGAACCGGCGCTGCGCATAGCGCCCGGTCACGACACCGTCTCGTTGTGGCGTAACTCACCCGCCGAGTTGGTTCTGCACGACAGCACGCTGCCCCGGGACGCACCGCCCCGCCAGCGCCCCTGAACCGCGCCACGGCACTATACAGGCGCGCATAATTAAAGGGACATGATGATCAGCAGAATGGGTGGAGGTAGCCACGGATCGTTTCGGGATGCGCCTGCATATCGCCGAACACTCTGCTCAGGGTGCCGATGAGTTCCGCTTTA
>JACQVA010000069.1 GCA_016210005.1 Deltaproteobacteria bacterium
CAGTCCCTGCGTTGCGCTGTTCTCCCTTGCCATTCGACAATTCTCCTCTCGTCGAGATGGCCGGGGAGGTTAGTCGAACGCGACGTCAGCGCGCATGCATGCTCACCGGAAGGACACAGATCAACCGCGCGGCGCTGTTGGCGCCGTCACCGGCAGCGGCGCGCACGGAAGTGGAGCTATCGGATGCCAGCGGCGAACTTCCGCCTCACCCAGATCCTCAGCGCCGGCGCGAGCAACACCTGGTTGAGCCTCAACTACGACCAGTATCAGCACAACGGCTTGCTTAAGCACTTGAGCGACACCGGCCCCAAGGGGGCCAACAACGCCATGGACAACACCGCCACGTTCACGTACGACGGGCTCGGCCGCTTGCGCGGCGTCGAGGGGCAGCAGGGGCTCCCACCGACCTCCCCCGGGCTCCGCTCCCAGGGCTGGTTGGCCTGGTTGACAAGGTTGGGTGCGTTCAGTAGGTATTCTCGTTCCTGTAAGCGGTGGAGAACTCAATGAACTATGCCATCATCCGCACCGGCGGCAAGCAGTATCGCGTAACCCCGGGCGACGTTATCCAAGTCGAGAAGCTGAGCGGTGACGCCGGCAGCCCGGTCGAGTTCGGCGAGGTGCTGATGGCCTCCGGCGGGGGCAACGTGCAGGTCGGCAATCCCCTGGTAGCGGGGGCGCGAGTCACCGGCGAAATCGTGCGGCAGAGCAAGAGCAAGAAGATCTTGGTGTTCAAGAAGAAGCGGCGCAAGAACTATCGCCGGCATCAGGGCCACCGCCAGCTGCAAACCAGCGTGCGGGTGACCGGTATCGAAGCGGGAGGAAGCCATGGCGCATAAGAAAGGTCAGGGCAGCACGCGCAACGGGCGCGACAGCAACGGACAACGCCGTGGGGTGAAGATGTTCGCCGGTGAGCTGGCGCGTGCCGGCAACATCATCGTGCGCCAATTGGGCACCCGCATCCACCCTGGCAAGAACGTCGGCATGGGCCGTGACTACACGCTCTTCGCCAAGATCGACGGGCTGATTCAGTACGAACGGGTCGGGAAGGACCGCAAACAGGTCCACGTCTACCCCCTGTAGTTCCACCCTCCGACCGCCCCGCGGCGCGGTCGGCCCACCACGATTCAGCCGCTGACGCTGGCTGAGCCCGAGCGATGAAATTCATCGACGAAGCTGAAATCACCGTGCACGCCGGCGACGGCGGCAGCGGTTGCGTCAGCTTCCTGCGCGAGAAGTACCGTCCCAAAGGCGGCCCTGACGGCGGCGACGGGGGGCACGGCGGCAGTGTGATCATGGAAGCTCGCGAGGGGCTCACCACCCTGCTCGACTTCAAGTTCCAACCCATAGTGCGCGCCGAGCGCGGTGAAGATGGCCGCGGCAAGTGCCAATACGGTCGTGCGGGCGAGGACCGCATCGTGCGCGTGCCGCCAGGTACGCTGGTGCGCGACGCCGACAGCGGTGAGTTGCTTGCCGACCTGCATCGGGCCGGTGCCCGCGCGATCGTGGCCCGAGGCGGTCGCGGCGGCCAAGGCAATGCCCACTTCGCTACCGCCACCCGCCAGGCGCCGCGCTTTGCCCAACCGGGCGAGCCCGGCGAGAGCCGCTCGGTGAGGCTGGAGCTGCGCTTGCTCGCCGACGTTGGCCTGGTCGGCTATCCCAACACCGGCAAGTCGACGCTCATCAGCGCGGTGTCGGCGGCGCGGCCGCGGGTTGCCGATTACCCGTTTACAACCCTGGTGCCCCACCTCGGGGTGGTGCGCTGGAACGAGGACGCTAACTTCGTGCTCGCCGACGTGCCGGGGCTAATTGCCGGCGCCCACAGCGGGCACGGTTTGGGGCTGCGTTTCCTGCGCCACCTCTCGCGCACGGCGCTGCTGATTCATCTGCTCGACATCAGCGGACTGAGCGGCCGCGATCCGCTGGCGGACTTCGACGTAATCAACCACGAGCTGGCGTGCTTCGATCCCGAGCTGGCCGCCAAGCCGCAGATCGTCACCGCCAACAAAATCGATCTTAGCGAAGCCCGCGAGCGCTTGCCCGAGGTGCGCGCCCGCTTCGCCGCACGCAACATTGAACTGCATGTGATCTCAGCCGCCACCGGCGCGGGGGTGCGCGAGTTGATGCAGCTGGCCGGCCAGCACGTTCAACGCCAGCGCGCGGCGGCAGCCGCCGAGACCGGAGCCGTCCAGCCATGAGTTCGCAGCTGCAACACAAAGCCAAGCTGCTGAACAACCTGCGCCGGGTGGTGGTGAAGATCGGCAGCAGTCTGCTGTCGGACGGCCTGCGCATCGAGCGCGGTCGGGTCGAGGCGCTGGTCGCCGACCTGTGTGCGCTGCACGATCGCCCGCTCGACCTGATCGTCGTCAGCTCCGGCGCGATCGCCTCCGGCGTCGCGCGCATGGGGTTGAAGACCAAGCCGAAGACTATTCCCGAACGGCAGGCGGCGGCGGCGGTGGGTCAGATCAGCCTGATGGCGACCTACGAACAGTTCTTCGCCACGCGGGGCAAGCTGGTCGGGCAGATTCTGCTCACCGGCGACGACCTGGCCGACCGCAAGCGCTACCTTAACGCGCGGCGCACGATTGAAACCTTACTGGCGGCGCGCGTGGTGCCGGTGGCGAACGAGAACGACACCGTCGCGGTCGAGGAAATCAAGCTGGGTGAGAACGACAACCTCTCGGCCCTGATTGCCACGCTCGTGGATGCCGACTTGCTCATCATTCTCAGCGACGTCGAGGGGCTGTACACCCGCGATCCGCACCTGCATCAGGACGCTCGCTTGATTGAGCTGGTGGAAAAGAGTGCCGGCGGCGTTCTGCACTTTGCCGGCGATGCGGCCGGCCCGGTGGGCACCGGGGGCATGGCGTCGAAGATCAACGCCGCCATCAAGGCCTCGCGCGCCGGCATCCCTACGCTGATCGCTAACGGCACGCGCCCGCAGGTATTGCGCGCCATCGTCGCTCCGGAAACCAGCGTCGGCACTTTGATCCTGGCACAGGGCGATCGGCTGACGCGGCGCAAGCACTGGATCGCGTACACCCTCAGGCCGCGCGGCACGCTGGTGGTCGACGAGGGCGCACGGGCCGCCATCAGCCAACGCGGGCGCAGCCTGCTGCCCAAGGGTGTGCGCGCGGTGCGCGGTGACTTCGGCGTCGGCGCCTGCGTGCGTTGCCTGGACGCCGAAGGCGTCGAGTTTGCCCGCGGCCTGGTGAACTACGCGGCCGCCGAGTTGGAGAAGATCGCCGGCCTGCACTCCAGCGGCATTGAGGCCGCACTCGGCTACAAGACCACCGACGAGGTCATTCACCGCGACGACTTGGTGCTGATCGAGTGAGGCGCCCGCTCACCGGCCAACTTGCCGCGGATTGATCGGCTGGCCGTGGGAGAACTCGACCAAGTTGCCGTCGGGATCGCACAGCAAGCAGAAGTAGCCGACGATCGGCCCGGCATCGCGCGGCGCCTGCGCCAACACCCCGGCGACGGCGGCTCGGGCGGCCATCGCATCGACCGCGGCGCGCGAGGGCAGGTCGTAGCCGAAGTGCGCAAACGGCGCCGGCTGTGCCGCCGGTGCCGGCGCGATGCCGATGGCGACGATGACAAAATCGGGTTCGCTCGGGCGCTCGCTCAGCCAAACCACCCGCACGCCCTCATCGGTGCGGTCATGCACCACGTGCAAGCCGACGTAGTCGCGGTAGAACTCGACCGTGGCGGCCACCTCGCGCACGAACAGCGCGACGTGGGTCAGATGCGGCGGCATCGGGCGCACGCTCACGCCGGCTGGCGCACCGCCGCGTGGCGGCTGTGGCCCAGCCCTTGTGTCCAGTCGATGATACGGATGCGCTGCGGCTCCAGCTTGGCGATCAGCAGTCGCTGGTCCGCCCACACGTCCGCCAGCTGCGGGAACTTCTGCGTCAGCAGATGCTGCCCGAGCACGGTTTCGTCCCCGGCGACAATCGAAGCGTCGCCCAGCAACTCGACGCCGTGCATCGGAATCTGAAACCCGTCGTCGACCACCACCGACACCTGCGGGCGGGCGGCGATCGCCCGGTGCTTCTCGCTGTCCCGGAAGACGAAAAAGTACACGCTCAGCGGCTCGGCCAAAGCGTAGCAAGTGGTGGCCGCGCGCACCTCGCCTTGGAACTCGTAGGACAGCACCATCGAGCGGTGCGTGGCCAGGTAGGCTTCGACTTCGTCTTGCATCCGTCCACCCCCGGAACGTTCGGCCGCATCATGGCGCGGCGGCGTCGGGCTGGCAATGGGCGGCAAGCCGCCGGGCGAAGTAGGCCGCCACCGGCTCGGCGGTGCCGGCGGCCACCGCCTTGCGGTAGGGGCCGGGAACGTAAGCGCAGAAAGGATCCGACTCGAGGTAGTCTCCCGTCATGCTGAAGGCGCGCGCCCGCGAGCCACCGCAGACGTCGCGGAACTCACAGACGCCGCACTTGCCCTTGAGCTGCTGGTAGTCGCGCAAGGTGCGAAACAACTCGCTGTCGCGATAAATCGCCGCCAAGCGCTGCTGGCGCACGCTGCCGGCCGAAATCGGCAAGAAGCCGCTGGGGAAGACCTCGCCGGTGTGTGAAATGAACACGAAGCCGTTGCCGTCATTGACGCTCTTGGGCGCGCGCGACTGCCCGTCCTTGATGGCGAAGCCGAGACCGCGGACCGCCGGCAGCGGGCGGCGCTGGCGGCGCGCGCCGGCGCGCCGCTGCAACAGAAAGCGCCGGTAGTGCGGCGCGGCCGTGCTCTTGATGTCGAACGGCACTTCTTGTGACAGAGAGAACATCTTGGCGAAGATCGCCTCGTACTGCTCGGCGCTGATTTCGTCCTGTGGCCGCCCGCGCCCGGTCGGCACCAGGAAGAACACGCTCCAGAGGTCAATGCCCAGGCCGGTCATCAGCTCGGCCAGGGCGTCGAAGTCATCGAAGTTGAAACGGGTGACGGTGGTGTTCACCTGGGTCGACAGGCCGAGGCTGCGGGCGTACCCCAGCAGGTCGAGCGACCAGTCGAAGGAGCCGCGTACGCGCCGGAAGGCGTCGTGAGCGGCCGCGCTCGCGCCGTCGAGGCTGACGGCTATGCGCGCCAGGCCGGCGGCCTTGAGCCGGTCGATGACTGCGTGCGTCATCAGCGGCGTGCCCGAGGGCGTCATGGTCATGCGCAGGCCGGCGCGGTCACCGTAGCTGATGAGGTCGTAGATGTCCGGCCGCTTGATCGGGTCGCCGCCGGTGAGCACCAACAGCGGGCTGCCGAATTCGGCCACCTGCTCGAGCAGCTGGCACCCCTCGGCGGTGCTCAACTCGCGCGGGTCGCGCGCGGGCACGGCTTCAGCACGGCAATGCACGCAGGCGAGGTCGCAGGCGCGGGTGACTTCCCAAATGACGAGAAAGGGGGCGCGCTCGAAATCGAGGGTGCCGAGGTCGGTGCGGCCGCCGCCAACGGCGGTGTCGGCCGAGGCTGCAGTCGGTGTCGCAGACATCGCGGCGCAGCTTAGCGCAGGCGCACGGCTGGCGCCACCGCACCGCCGGCTAGAAGAACACCCCGGTGCGCTCGCGCAGGCCGCGTTCGAGCATGCTCTGGATCGCGCTCTTCACCTTGTCGACGTGGCGCTGGATGACGCGGTCCTCGTCGTGAGGGTTACCGGAGAACCGCATCGGCTTGCCGAAATAGATGCGGTACTTCGCCGGCAGCGGGATCAAACCGAGCGGCCCGAGCCATGGCCAGGTGAGCGTGACCGGGAAGGCGGGCATGCCGAGCAGGCGCGCCAGCCAGCGCACGTTAGCGATCGCCGGGGCTTGTTCCTCCGAGCCCACCACCGCCACCGGCACGATCGGCGTTTTGGTCTCGAGCGCCAAGCGCACGAAGCCAAGGCCGAACTCCTGCAGCTGATAGCGCTGGCTGAAGAGTTTATTCATGCCGCGCACGCCCTCGGGAAACACCAACACCGCTTCGTCGTTGTTGAGCAGGTCAACGCAGTTCTTCGGCGTGCCGACCACCGAGCCGATGCGGGCGAGCAACTCGCTGACAAACGGGACGGTTGGCAGCCAATACTCACCCATGGCGCGCAGGATGCGCGGCGGGTCGCCGTAGAGGAAGGCGGCGGTGGCGATCATCGTGCCGTCGATAGCTATCTGGCCGGCGTGGTTGGCGATGAGCAGCACGCGCCCGGGCGGCAGGTGTTCGATACCGCTGGCCTCGGCGCGGAAGTAGTAGCGGTAGAACAGCGCCGTAACCTGCAGCGCGCGCCGGGCGCTGTCGACGTGAAAGCCCCAGGGGTCGTAGCCGTAGCGATTCAACCGCACCGGCACCTTGTGCATGCGGTGCGCGATCTCGTCGTTGAGACGGGCGATGACATCAGGATTGACGGCGTTGCCGAGCTGGTGCACGAACTCCACCAGACGTTCGAGCCCGTCCGGCGCCGCGGTGGGCCGGCGGGCGACGCGAGCCTTGGCCGCTGGCCCCTGCTGGTCGCCGGTCTTGGCGCGCCGGCCCGTCTGCCGGCGGTGGTTGTCCAGTGAGGCAACGCGCGCAGCCATACACATCACTCCTTGCGCAGAATCATCCCGTTGGGTTTCCGGCGGTGGTCGTCGCTCGGCTACGCGCCTAACTGCGCAGGCTGGCGAAGATCTCCTCGAGCCCGAAGCGGGGCTTAAAGCCGGTGGCGGCGGCAAAGCGGCTGCCGTCGAGCGTGCACGGGTACTTGACGAAATCGATCGCCCCGGGGGGAAAGGGATAGAGGCCCAGGCGAAACATGGTTCTCACGGCCGGCCGCGCCAGCACTTCCGGCAGCGGCACCGCCGTCCCACCGGTTTCCGCGATCGCCACTTTGAGCGGCACCGCCCCCGGCCCGGTCAAGTTGAACACTCCGCGCGCACGCCGCTCAATGGCCAGCGCGATGGCCTCGGCAACGTCCTGCTCGTGGATGAACTGCATCATGGGGTTGAAGCCCATCGCCGTCGGCACGTATTCCAGTTGCAAATAGCGGCCGATCGCACTGTGTACGGAGTAGCCGAGCACATTTACAGGTCGAATAATCGTGACCGCGATCTCCGGGTACTGCCACAGGTAGGCGCTGGCGAGGGTGTCGACCTCCACCAGATCGCGCACGTCGGGATAGGTGCGGCTGCCGTTGAGCGGATAGCCCTCGTCCATGTAGTAGGGGTTCTCGGGCAGCGCTCCGTAGACGTAGGCGCTGGAAAAAACCACTAATTGTTTCACGCCGTAAGTGACGCAACACTCGAGCACGCGTTTGGTACCGGCCAGGTTGACCTGGTGCCGAACCGCCGGGGCCTCCTCGAAGTGGCGAATGAAGGCCAGGTGCGCGATCGCGTGCGGGCGCTCGCGGCGCACCACGTCCTCGAAGCGCCGTTTGCGCAAGTCGAGCTGGTAGAAGCGCAGCTCGCGCGGGCGCTCCTTCCAGGGAGTGCGGTCGGCGCCGACGATCTCGTAGGCACGAGCCAGGCGGCGGGCCACCAAATTCCCCTGCCCGCCGGCGACGCCCGTAACCAACACCTTGTCCATACGGCGGCAACTGTAATCCGCCGCTCAGCGCAGAGCAATGGCCGCGACCAGCCGGTGCCCGCAGCCCGCCCGCAGCCCCCCGGCAGGCGGGTCGGCTCAATTGCTGCCCAGGTGCGCGGCCAGTGCGGCGTAGGGATCGGCGGCGCCGGCGGCGACTTGCAACACCTGGGCAATCGCAGCAGCCAGGTTGCCACGAGCGCGTGCCTGCATGGCAGCGAACAGCTCCAGCCGCTCGTTGTACATCGCATAGTGCAGCAGGCTGGCGTTATTGAGTGGAGCGCGAGCGAAGTCGGCATAGAGATTGGTTTGCAGGGGCAAGGCGCGAAACTCGGTCTGGCCGCGGCTGAGCCGCCGCCGCCGCTCGCTGTCATCGATGCCGCTGGCGTAGGCTGCGCGCATGCTGGCGGTCAGCCGGCCAAGAAATGCCGAGAACGCCAGCGCGTCCTGCCACAGCTGTTCGGCGCGCGCGGCGTTGTCGCTCTCGCCCCGCGCGGTGAAAAACGCCACCGTGCCGCTGTAACCAACGAAGTTAGCGAACGACTCGTTAAAGGCGCCGTGGCCGGGCAGGTAGCGGGTGTTGTGGGTCAGCTCGTGCATGATCACCGCTGCCAGGCTCACCCGATCGAGGCGCAACAAATTCGACAGCAACGGATCATCGAACCAGCCGAGGGTGCTAAAGGCTACCGACGGCTGCACCACGGTATCGTAGCCCTCGGCTTCCAGCTCCGCCGCCGCGGCGTGCGCCTCGGCCTGGTCAAAAAAGCCGCGGTACGGCACCCGACCCACGATCGGAAACCACCAGGTAACCAGCTCCAGCCGCTCGCGATAAGCCGCCAGCACCACGTGCACCACCTGATCGGCGTCCACCCGCGCGAAGCTGCTGAAGCTGCCGGCGGCCCGCAGCCCGAGTCGGTCGCGGGCAAAAGCGCGGGCATCGAGCGCTAGCGCCAGCTTGCTCTTGGTGTCGGCGTCAAGCAGCGGGTCTGCCAGTAACTCCTCGATCGGTTGCCGGCGCCACAGGATGCGTGCTTCCTCGTAACCCGCGCGCAGCACGTACAGCGGCGAGCAGCCGGCGAGCAAGCAGCCGCCGGCGGCCAGCGCTACCGCCCAAGCGGCGGCCGCGGCCAGCCGGCGCCAGCGCTCACTTCGCCGCACCGCTGCCCACCTCCGCCGCCGGCGCCGGGGCGGCAACCGGACGGTACTGCAACTGATGCAACCGGTAGTACAAGCCGCGGGCGGTCAGGAGCTGGGCGTGCGTGCCGCACTCGCGTAACTGGCCGTGATGCATCACCAGAATGCGGTCGCTGTGCTCGATGGTGGAGAGCCGGTGAGCGATCACCACCGCGGTGCGCTGGCGCATGAGCACGGCGAGCGCGTCCTGGATCAGCAACTCGGTTTCGGTATCGACACTGGCGGTCGCTTCGTCGAGCACAAGAATCGGCGGATCGCGCGCCAGGGCGCGGGCAAACGCCAGCAGCTGGCGCTGGCCGGTGGAGAGGTTGCTGCCACGTTCGCGCAGCTGTGCGTGGTAGCGCTCGGGCAGCCGCTCGATGAAGTGGTGGGCGTTGACCAGCGTCGCCGCCCGCTCGACGACGGCGGGGGAGATCTCCGGCCGGCCCAAGGTGAGGTTGTCGGCGATGGTGCCGGAGAACAGGAAGACGTCCTGCAATACTACGCCGATGCGCGCCCGCAAGGCGTGCAGATCCCACTGGCGCACATCACTGCCATCGACCAGCACTCGGCCACGGTTAGCATCGTAGGTGCGATTGAGCAGCTTGATGACCGAGGTCTTGCCGGCGCCGGTGGCGCCGACGATGGCGATCTTCTCGCCCGGTTCGATCACGAAGGAAACGTCCTTCAGCACCCAGTCCTCTTGTTTGTAGGCGAACCACACGTGATCGAACTCGATCCGGCCGCGGGTGGCCGCCGGCCGCTTAGCCGCCGGTGGGCTGGCAATCAGGGCGGGGGTGTCGAGCAATTGAAAGACGCGCTCGGCCGAAGCCATGGCCGATTGCATCACCGCATACTTGGTCGAGAAATCGCGGATCGGAACGAAGAACTTCTGCACATACTCGATAAAGGCGACCAGGGTACCAAACGCCAAGGCGCCGGCCAGGATTTCGCCGCCGCCGTACCAGACGATGAGCGCGAAGGAGATCGCGCAGACCGCTTCGACCAGCGAGAACAGGGCCGCCTCGTAGATATTGGCCCAGTGATTGGCCAAGCGGTGGGCGTCGTTGAGACCCTCGAAGCGGCGATAAGTCTTGGCCTCCTGGGCGAACAGTTGAATGACGCTCACGCCCGAGATGGCCTCCTGCAGGTAGGCGTTGAGGCGCGCGATGCGTTCGCGGATGGCGCGGTAGCTCTCGCGCGCTTTGAGGCGGAAGAAGTTGATGGCCAACACCATCACCGGCAACAGCGCCAGTGTTACCAAGGCCAGGCGCCATTCGATCGCCAGCATGATGGCGACGATTCCCAGCAGCGTGACCACATCCATCAGGATCGTCATCGCCCCGGCGGCGAACATCTCGCTGATCACATCGACGTCACCGGTGAGCCGGGTAACGGTGCGGCCGACCGGGTTGCGGTCGAAGAACGACGCCGGCAGGGTTTGCACATGCGCGAACAAGTCGTGGCGCAAGTCGGCCAGGCTTTTCTGCGCCACCACCATGGTCAGGTAGTACTGCACGTACAGGCAGACGAACTCACCGGCCAAGCTGCCGGCATAGAGCAGCCCCATATGGCCGAGACCGCTGAGGTCGCGAGCGGCGACGTAGCGATCGATGGCGAGTTTCAGGATGTAGGGTTGGGTCAAGGCGAACAGCGAGGTTAGCGGCAGCGAGGCCAGCGCCAAGAAGAACAGGCGGCGGTAGGGCCGGATGTAGGCCCACAGCCGGAGCATCAGCCGGGCGTCGTAGGCCTTGCCGAGCGCGGCTTCCTGATGCAACGAAGGACCGGCGGCGGTGCCGGCCGTTGTCACTGGCGGTGTGCTCACAGCTCGGCCAGCTCCTCTTCCAGGCTCTGCTGGCGGTAGAGATCGGCGTAAAAGCCGGCGCGCGCCAGCAGCGCGTTGTGGTCGCCGACCTCGACGATGCGGCCGTCGTCGACGACTGCGATCATGTCGGCGTCCTGAATGGTGGAGATGCGGTGAGCGATCACGATGCTGGTGCGGCCGTGCAAGATCTCGCGCAGCGCCCGTAGGATGCGCCGCTCGGTGCGGGTGTCGACGCTAGCGAGCGCGTCGTCGAGCACGAGGACCTGCGGGGCGGCAGCGATGGCGCGGGCCAGCGTCAGGCGCTGGCGCTGGCCGCCGGAGAGCGTGATGCCGCGCTCGCCGATGATGGTGTCGTAGCCGTAACGAAAGGCGGCGATCTCGTCGGCGATACCCGCCGCCTGTGCCGCTCGCTCGACGGCGGCCTGATCAACCGGGTCGAGCACGAAGCCGACGTTGTCGGCAATGGTGTCGGAAAACAAGAAAGGGTCTTGCGGCACAAAGGCGATGCTGCGGCGCAGCTGCTGCAGCGGCAGTGTGCGGATATCGCGGCCATCGAGCAGGATGGCGCCGGCGCTGACATCGGCCAGGCGTGGCAACAACCGGGCGATGGTCGATTTGCCGCTGCCGGTGCGGCCGACCAAAGCGAGCTGCTGTCCCGGCTCGACGGTAAAGCTGATGTTGTCGAGCACCTGATGGCCGTTGTGCGGCGTGTGGTAAGCGAAATCGACGTTGCGGAACTCGATGCGGCCGCGCACGAGCGGTAGCGGCGCAGCATCGGGGGCATCGCGGATCTCGGGCACAGCCGCGAAGATGTGTTCGAGCCGCTGTAATGCGGCGCGGCCACGCTGGAGCACCGACAGCATCCAGCCCAGCGCCATGGTCGGCCACGCTAGCAAGGCCAAGTAGCCGATGAACGCCACCAGATCGCCGAGGCTCAGCCGGCCGCTAATCACGTGCGCCCCGCCGTACCACAGCACCACCAACGTGCCGAGGCTGGAGGCCACCTTCATGGCTGGAAACATCCGGCCGCGCACCTTGGCCAGCTCTATACTGTCGGCGAGGAAGCGCCGGTTGATCTGCTCGAACTTAGCCGTCTCGGCCGCTTCGGCGACGTATGACTGCACCACGTGGATGCCGCTCAAGTTCTCCTGCACCGCGCTGCTCACCTCCGCCAGCCGCTCCTGCACGTGCAGTGTCCCTTCCATCAACTGGCGGCTGTAGTACTTCACCAGCCAGAGCAGCAGCGGATAGGGTAACAGCGCCATGAGCGTGAGCGTGGCATCGAGCGACAGCATGATCGACACGGCGTAAACGTAATAGATTGGAGTGTTGACGAGATTGAGAATGGCCGGGCCTAGCAGCAGCCGCACCGCGGTGACGTCGTTGACCAGCCGGGACATGAGGTCGCCGGTCTGTTGCGCGTGATAGTAAGACTGCGGCAGCCGCTGCAGGTGCGCGAAGAGATCATTGCGCAGGTCGTACTCGACGTCGCGGCCGGCATTGAAGATGAGTACCCGCGAGCAGGTGCGCACCAGCCCCTGGACCAGCGCAATCGCGATGATCGCAGCCGCGAAGACCAGTACGTTGCGGTAGGGTTGCCCCTGCTCGACGGCGTCGATCGCCTGCTTGAGCAGGTAGGGGACGCTCATCGCCAGCGAGGCAGTGACGAGCAAGCAGGCACCACCGGCGAGGTATCGCCGCCGGTAGCGCCACAGATAACCCCGCAGTCGCCCCACGGGGGCCATCATCCCACAACGTGGCGCTGAAGCAACGCGGCCGGCGCCTGCCGAATTACAGAATACAGACGACTACTGTGAGCGCGCGGACGGCAGCGATAGCGCCGGCGCGCAGCGTACTCAACGGCTGATGCGCCCGCGCCAGACCTCGATGGAGCCGAAGCGGCCACGCTCTGGCCCTTGGGACTTGGGGTCGAGCTTGGCTTTCGGGTCGAACTTGGTGTCGGCTTTCTGGTCGCCCGCCTTCTTGGCTGCGTCTTTCTTGCCGCCAGTGCGGTATGTCGGCGAAAGCACGTCGCCGAAAGCTACACCGATATCGAGGACGCCGTCGCGATCGACATCGGCCAAGCCGACACCCCAGGTTCGCTCGCGACCAGTCAGCGGCAGCGTAGTGGTTTCCACCAGCTTCCAGTTGCCCTGGCCGTCACCCAAGAACGGGAACACGCCGTAGACGCCGCCGATTTCCTCCAGATTAGTCTTACCGGCGACGACTAGGTCGGTCTTGCCGTCGTTGTTCAGATCGCCAAAGGCGACGCCGAGCGCGTTCATCGGCATCAAGCCGGTGCTCGACACTTTCCACTTGCCGTTGTCCCAGAGAAACACCTCTATCCCCGGCACCGCACTGGAAGCGGCCAAGTCCAGCTTGCCGTCTCCGTTCACGTCGCCAAGGGCGATCCCAAACATGTACAACCCGTGCACGTCGGGAGCCGGCAGACCTTCTGAGCCTTCGCGGAAGCCCCCTTTGCCGTTGCCGAGCCACACCCGCGGGCCGGCAGAGTAGGCCGCGGCGATATCCAGATTACCGTCGCCGTCGACGTCACCCACCGCCAGCGCATTACCCCACTCGTTTTGAGGCAACCCTTCGGTTCGTTCCCGCCACGTTCCCTTACAATCGCCGCGGAAGGTGCGAATACCCTCCTCGGACGCGGCGATAACAACCAGATCGGCGCAGCCGTCTTTATCGAAATCACCGATGGCGACATCCTCGCATCCGATGGTCGGCAAACCGGATGAGGCGGCCTTCCAATTGCCGGCTCCGTCGCCGAGGAAGACGTATACCCCCTTGCAGTGATCGGCAACGGCTACGTCCGTCTTGCCGTCGTTGTTGATGTCGGCGAACTCCACGCCGCCGCCGCAGAAGGTCTCGCGCGGCAGTCCGTTCGAAGCGTCGGTCCAGTGACCTTTGCCGTCGCCAGCGAAAATGAACGGGCCATCGGCCAAACGGGTGACAAAGCCAATGTCCGGATTGCCGTCGCCATTGATGTCGCCGAAGCTGATCTGCGACTTGAAGATCTTGCCGCTGGGCAACCCCTGGCGGGCCGGTTCGTAGGTCAGCGGCGACGACACCGCCACCGGGGCCGCGGGCTCGGCGGGCGCTGTCGCCGGCACTGGCCGAGTTGCCTGACACCCCGCGATCAGCCCTAGAGCTACCGCCGCGCACAGCAGTTGCGTTCTCGATTCCGTCATGATCCCAAACCTCCCCCGTTTCGCGTGTGCCGTATATGACCGCCGAGCGCGGCAAATATTCGGAGTGCCAAAAAAACGTGCCGTCCTGTACCAGAGCGATTCCGCAGCGTCAAGGACGCCCGCGCCGGCACTCCGGCCCCGCCAGCCGGGGCGGAATCGCCGTATTTTTGAAGACTTCCGTCGCTCGATTGGGCAATAATCGGCCATTTTCCGCTTGACAACATAGACCGCTTCAAGTATCTCAACGGCGCTTCCCGCCCACTTGCGTGAAGGGGTGGCGGTAGGCGCTCGCAGGCATCGGCTTGCGGGCTGGGTGGTCAGGGCTCAGGGTGAGCGGTTAGTTTCTCCGCAACGGAAAGGAGAAAGAAGATGAGTTCTCGATTGGGGAAGCGGCGACTGGCGGGTCTGGCTGTAACGCTGGCGACGGCGCTCCTAGTAACAACGGCGGGACGCGCCAAGGCGGCGGACCCCCTGACGAATTCCGGGGTCACCGTGGATCAGCCGGGCGCGATTCTCGTGTTCCCCAAGGTGGTGTACAAGGCGAACCCGACCACCGGTGAGGTTCGTGACACCATCATCCAAGTTGCCAACACCTTCAATTCCGCGGTGCGGGCGCGTTGCTTTTACGTCAACGCTCAGCTGACGAATCCAACGCAGCCATTTCACCCCACCCTGAATCCGCGGCTGTGGCAGGAGACTGATTTCTCCATTCTCCTAACCCGCCAGCAGCCGACGCACTGGGTGGCCAGCCTCGGCCGGCCGGTTAATCCCGGGGACCCGCTGGGTTCGGGCAACGCCGGACTCGATCCAGGTGGGGTGCCGCCGGTGACGCTGGGCTTCGAGGGCGAGTTGCGCTGCGTTACGGTCGACAACAGCGACGCGGCCCTGGGCGCCAACTACCTCAAGGGTGAGGCGACCCTGCGCAGTAGCACTTACGACGTGTCCAACTACAACGCCATCGCAATCCGCGGCGGAGAGTTAGCACCCGAAAACCCAACCGAATTGTGGCTAGACGAAATCGGTAAAGATACCGGCCTGCATTACAACTCTTGCCCCGACACCCTCCTGCTCGACTTCATTGCCTTTGGCGAGCCGGACCCCGTCGTCTCGGACCTCGGGCTGTGTACCGCTCCGGCGGATTGCGCGGTTGAGACTACCTTGACCCTGGTGCCGTGCAGTGCCGACTTCGAGAACGTGCAGGGCGGCAGCGCCGTCGTCAACTTCGACATCACCAACGAGTTTGAAGAGCGCCTCTCGCGCGACGGTGTGCCGGTGGACTGCTGGCTGGATTCCCCGTTGAATGCTCTGGGCAGCAACGCGTTCAATGCTGGGGTTCTCGGCTCCATCACCGGCTTCGCTCGCATTACGCCGGCCTCAGGCTCCGGTGGCATACTGGGGATTGCCGAAGAAACCCGCTCCGATTCCGCAGCCAGCCTTGGGCGGGCCGCATTCAGCCTGCAACACGAAGGCTCTCGTGCCGCCTCGGAAGCCCCCGATGTCATCGTCCTCTCTGCACCGTGATCGGTGACGCTGAGAGCGGGAGTGGACCAGACGGACTTTGTCCAGCGGTGAGGAAAAGGAGACAAGCGATGAGCACGAACAAGGGGCTTAGGCGGCGGGTGGTGTTGGGGATCGTGGCAGGGATGGTGGCGACAGCCGGAATGGCCCGCGCGGATGTGGTGACGGACCAGGCCGCAGCTATCCTGGTGTTCCCCAAGATCAAGGTCGATACCGCCGGCACGCCGGCAACCGACACGATCGTACAGGTCACAAATACCTCGCCCTTCCTATCGAAGGCACACTGCTTCTACGTAAACGCCAATTCCCATTGCAGCAACGCAAACCCACCGGCTGTCCCGCTCACCTGCCTCAGCAACGCCGATTGCAATCCCGGTGGGCTCACCGGTGGTGTCTGCGTGCCCGGCTGGAACGAGCGTGACTTCCAACTCACTTTGACCAAGCGCCAGCCGCTGTCGTGGCGCGCCAGCCAAGGGCTCGCCAATCCCTGCCCCGCCGGTTACAGCAACGATGATTGTAGCGGTTCCTACGTGCCCCTTAGCGGCGGGCGGGTCTCTCGCGACGGTCAGAGCAACGGCGACACCAAGGTGCCGCCAGTCGAAGAGAACCCCTTCATCGGCGAACTCAAGTGCGTGCAGGTCGACATCGGCACGGATCAGCCGATCGATCGCAACGACCTCAAGGGCGAGGCGACCATCGTCTCGACCACTGACGTCGGGGGAGTCGACGCCAGTAAATACAACGCGGTCGGCATTCAGGCCATCGAGGGGGCGCAGGACGGCGACCCGGCAACACTGCGCCTCGGCGGACCGGACCCCGAGTACAACGCCTGCCCGCGCATCAACTTGCTCGATCACTTCTTCGATAGCTTCGATGAGCTGGACGCCGCTGGTGGCGTAGGCACCCATAATGACGGCACTGGCGCCGCCAGTGTGGTCGAGCGGGTCGCGACCGATATCGTCGTCATCCCCTGCAGCGAGGACTTCCTCAACCAAGACCCCACATTCGGCGCCGCCATTCTGCAGTTCCTGATTTACAACGAGTTCGAGCAGCGCTTCTCCACCGCCACTCGGGTCAACTGCTTCAAGGAAGTCCAGCTGTCAGACATCGACACCCGCTTCGGGGTGGCTGACAACAACGGGTCGATATTCAACGCCGCGGTGCAAGGGACGCTCACCGGTCAGACGCGCATTCGGCCGGTAGTCGGCAGCTCCCGCGCCAACCGAGTGTTGATCCTGGCCCAGGAGCGCTGGCGCACGGGCGGCGGGCCTCTGGAATACATGAGCACGGCGCGTAACGTGCAAACCATCCAAGAAGTCAACCCAAACGAACCGCCGGACATGATCCTGCTGACTTGCCCGGACGGCTCCGCGCCGCCGTGCTTCTAGGCCGAACTGTTTAACGCAAGCAAAAAGGCCGGGAGGAATACCTCCCGGCCTTTTTTTCGCCCAGTGCCCGTTGCCGGTGCTAGCGTGAAGTTGCGGGCCGCAGCTCGCCGGCCGAGCCCAGCCCGACTAGCGTGAATTGCACCCGGGCCTCGACTTCCTCCGGGTTTGACTTGTCCACCACGGCGAACTCAAAGCCCCAGCAGTCACATTGCGACAAGAGCCGGACACCGAAGTAGTTCTCGAGAAAGCGGTTGTTCTGCACATCAACGCGGCCGGCGTAAACAAAGCCCAACGTGTCGGTGAGGCGCAATTGCACCGTGCTGTCGATTTGCTGCAGTAGACTGCGGGTAATGAACCGATAGGTCACCCCCAGTGCGTTGCGGGTCTCCAGGCGCACGGAATCATCGCTGTCAGCTCGGCCCGCGCCGCGCACGCGAAAGCCGACACTGGCCGACGACACATCCGCCACGCTGGTGTCATAGTCCGTATGCGCCCGCAGCGACAGCGCCGAACTGGGCTGCACCCGCAGGCCCAGAGCCACGTCGGAAAAATGGTCGGCCGTGCCGGCCGTGCCCTGTCCTGTCACCGGCTCGATCTCGCGCTCAGTGTCAAAGCTCTGCGTCAGCGACAATCGCGCCAGTTCCGCAACGCTGTTTGCCGACACGTTCCGCGCGGCAGAGCCGGGCGCCGCGGCTACGGTTGCAGCGGGCTCCGGCGCGTGTTTGGCCAGCAGGCGGCTCACCACACCGTAGGTGAAGAGGCTTCGCCGATTATCGCGGTCTTCGCCGTCGAAGACCGGTAACTCGTCCTGGTCGACGCCGGGCACGAACGTGTACTCGACCAATGGCTCGATGGTGTGCTTGAGCTTGCTGACTCCCATGTGCTCGAAGGCATAGACGCGGCTGAGCGAGGTACCGGCCTCGGCGCTGAGATGGAACAGCTCGCGCGTTCGATTCGCCGGTAAACGAACGAACTGGCCAGGCTGTGTTCCGTTGAGGCCATCTGCCGATTCGGTTTGCGTCAGATGATAGGCGGTTTCACGCAAGCCCGCCCGCACCGAACCAAAGAACCCTGCTCCCAGCGGGAGCGGCAGCGCAGCTTCGGGATGAACATCGAGACGCAGACCGTCGATGCCGTCGCGGCGCTGGAAATCCGAGCCGCTCACGTTCATTTGGGCCAACAGCCGGCCGCCGAATACCTGCTGTCCCCACCACTCCACGTCCGGGAGCCGTTGCACGGTCAGGCCATCGCGCTCGACCAGATCCTGGTAAAAGGTGCCCTGCACGCGCAGTGCCGAACGCTGCCACGATTGCAGCGCGCCGACGCGCGAAGCGGTGAACGGCAGCGTCCGAATCGCGACATCGCGCGAGCGGTCGAAAGTGAAGGTGTTGATTTCGCGCAGAAAGGAATCGTCGCCCGTCAAGAACAGATCAGCGTAGACCTTGGCCGAGCCGATCCCATTGGTGTGCTCGGCAACCAAGCTCCAGCGATCGTTCGGGATGTCCGGGTCGGCGATGTTGCGGCGCACCGTCTTAGTGCTGGCGCCGCGAAAGAACTCGTTGAAGTACGAAGGGCTGATCTCACCGGCGAAGTCGCGGCTCAACGCGTAACGGTACTCGCCCACCAGGCCGGTGCGCGCCCCGGTTTCGAAGTCGGCCGCAAGGGTTAGATCCTGGCTGCGATTGATCGCCCAGTAGAATGGCGCCAGCACCTGAAACCCACGCCGGCTCGAGGCACTGAAGCGGGGCAATAGAAGACCCGACTGCCGTTCTCGGCTGACCGGAAAGGCCGCGCGTGGCACATAGAATATCGGCACGTCGAGGATGTTGAACGTTGCGCCGCGCGCGGAGCCGTAGCCGCCCAGTGCTACCTCCACTTCCTTACCGGCAATGCTCCAGCTCGGTGCGCCTTCGTCGCATTGGCAGGTGGTGAACTTGCCGTTCTCGATGCGGTAGCTCTGCCCCAGCCCCTTCTCGATCAGGTCGCCACTCAAGGAGTAGCGCAAGCGGTTGGATTTCACCGAGCCCTGCCTCAGCACACCGGTTTCCTCGTCCAGGTTGAGCCGTAACTCCTGGGCGAAAAGCACGCCCTCGGGGTCGCTCACCGCCACGCCGCCGGTGGCGAAGACCTCGTTAGTGCTGCGATTAACGCGCACGGTTTCGGCGCGGACTTCGGTTTCTCCGCGCTTGATCACCACGCCGCCCCGCGCCGTGACGGTGTTGCTGGGTTGGTCGTACGACAGCGCCTCGGCGTCGATGGCGATTTCCTCGCCGCTACCATCACCCAACGCCGGCAGCTGCGCTCGCGCCGGGGCGCCGAGCGTTGCTGCAATCAGCCCGGCAGCCACCAGCCGGCGCATGCGCATGCCTACCGTCTCCGCCTAGGGATATGCCGGCACCGGCAGCTGCGGTCGCGGTGCAGCTGCGCCCGAGACCGCGCCCACCAGATACAACGAACCCGTCACCAGCACCGCTGCATCCGGCGGGACGCGCGCGAGTATTGCCGCTAGCGCTGCGCGCGGATCACTGATGGTTTCAACCGGGCAGAAACGCCTGAATTCGGCTGCCACCCGTTCGGGCGGCTCGCCCCGCGGAGGGAGCACCGAGGTAACGGTCGCCGAGCGCACCACTGGCCCGAGCCGCTCCACCATCGCGTGCCAGTGCTTGTCCCGCATCACCGCAAACAGCAGGTGCAGCGGCCGCGCGCCGATCAGCACCGGCAGCTCAGCCACCACCGTGGCGATCCCGTCCTCGTTGTGCGCGCCGTCAAGAATCAACAGCGGTGCGGTCGAAACCACCTCGAGCCGGCCGGGCCAGCGCACGCCCGCCAAGCCGGCTCGCACCGCATCGGCGGTCACCCCAAAGCGCTCACGCACGCTGGCGGCTGCTGCCAGAGCGGTTGCGGCATTCTCGATCTGGAAGCGCCCGCGCAGGCCCAGCTTGATGCCGGCAACATCCCAGCCCAGGCCACGAAGCCGCAGCGTTCCGGTTCCGCCCACCTCGATCGCCTCGCTGGCATCAACCAGCGAAGCGCCTCTTTGCGCGGCGAGGTCGCGCAGCACCTGTTTGGCGGCAGCCGGCATCCGGCCGATGACAACCGGGCGGCCCGGCTTGATGATGCCGCCCTTCTCTGCCGCAATCGCCGTTATCGTATCGCCGAGATACTCCTGGTGATCACGCCCAATCGTGGTGATCACCGCCGCCTCCGGGTCGATCACGTTGGTGGCGTCCAGACGACCACCGAGTCCGACTTCGATCACCGCGCAATCCACCGCGCGGCGGGCGAAGGCGAGGAGGCCGATCGCGGTGACGAACTCGAAGAAGGTCAACTCGATTCCCCGAATCGTGGCCGCGCTGTGGATCTCGCGGGTGTAGGCCACGACCTCGGTTTCGCTGATCTCCTCGCCGCCGATGCGAATCCGCTCGGTGAAGCGCAGCAGGTGCGGCGAGGTGTAGAGGCCGACCCGATGCCCCGCCGCCTGCAGGATGGCGTGCAGCATCGCCGCCACCGACCCCTTGCCGTTGGTGCCGGCGACATGGAGGCAGGGGTACTGGTGCTGGGGATCACCGAGCGCGCGCAAGGCCAAGGCCACACGCTCGAGCTTGAAATCCATGCCGCGCGCCGCTTCGAGGCGATACAACCAGGCGAGGGTGTCGCTGTACTCGCTCATTGCCGTACGAATGCCTACCGCCAACAGCGCCGCCGTCAAAGTGATCCGGTGGCGCTTTGCGGTGCTTGGCCACGACGCGTCGCCGCCTTGAGGCGGCCGATAAAATCTGCCACCTGGTCTACGAGATCGGCAGCACCCCCGCGCTCCTCGACGATGCGCATTATGGCCGAGCCCACTACCACCGCGTCGGCAAACTCAGCCACCGCCGCGGCTTGCGCTGGTGAGCTGATGCCAAAGCCGACTCCGACCGGGAGCCGCGTCTGGCGCTTCACCTTCTCAACCATGAGCCGCACCTCGGCGGGATCGATGGGGCGCACCCCAGTGACGCCGGTGACCGAGACGTAGTACACGAACCCGCGCGCGTGTCCCAAGACTTTGCGCATACGGGCGGCGTCGCTGGTGGGTGCCAGTAAGTGGATGATGTCGATCCCGGCGGCATCGGTGTGGCGGCGCAGCTCGGCATCTTCTTCCGGCGGCAGATCTACTACCAGCACGCCGTCAACGCCGACCGCCGCCGCATCGCGGGCAAAGCGCTCCGGGCCATAGCGAAAGATCGGGTTGTAGTAGCCGAACAGCACCACCGGCACGACCAGGGCGTGCTGCCGCAGTTCGTGCACCAACTCCAGCACCCGCGGCAACGACACGTTCTGCACCAAGGCGCGCTGCGCCGAGCGCTGCAGCACTGGCCCGTCAGCCGTCGGATCGGAAAACGGCACGCCCAGTTCGATCAAATCCGCCCCCGCCTCCTGCGCGGCCAGCACCAGCGCCCGCGTTCGTCCCATGTCGGGATCACCGGCCATGATGAATGGGATGAGCGCCGCCTCGCCGCGCGCGCGCACGGCGGCGAACCGCTCCGCGATACGACTCATGAGCGGCTCACTCTCCCAGCGTCACACCGAGATAGGACGCGACCGTGTTCATGTCCTTGTCGCCACGGCCGGAGAGGTTGACGATAATGATCTGCTCGCGGCTCAAGCTCGGCGCCAACTGGGCGGCGTAGGCAATCGCATGCGCGCTTTCGAGCGCCGGAATGATGCCCTCGCTTTCCGCCAGTAAGCGCAAGGCGTCGACCGCCTGCTGGTCGTTGACCGCGACATAGGCCGCCCGGCCGGTGTCTTTCAGGTAGGCGTGCTCAGGGCCGACACCGGGGTAATCCAAGCCCGCTGAGATCGAGTGCGCGGGGCGGACTTGCCCGAGTTCGTCCACCAGCACATAGGTCTTCTTGCCGTGTAAGACCCCGACCTGTCCCGCGCTGATCGAGGCCGCGTGGCGGCCGCTGTCGAGCCCCTCGCCACCGGCTTCAACTCCCACCATCTTGACCTCGGCGTCGTCCAGAAAGGGATGAAACAGACCCATGGCATTGCTGCCGCCGCCGACACAGGCGATCAGGTAATCCGGCAGCCGGCCTTCGCGCTGGCGGATTTGGCGGCGGGCTTCGAGGCCAATGACCGACTGGAAGTCGCGGACGATCATGGGGTAGGGATGCGCCGACATGGTTGAGCCGACCAAGTAGTAGGTTGTGTCGACATTGGTGACCCAGTCGCGCAGCGCCTCGTTGATGGCATCCTTGAGCGTGCAACTGCCGCTTGCCACCGGGTGCACGGCGGCGCCCAACAGCTTCATGCGAAAGACGTTCAGCGACTGGCGCTGCACGTCTTCGCTGCCCATGAACACCTCGCAGCGCAGCCCCAGCAGCGCGCACACCGTGGCGGTAGCCACCCCGTGTTGGCCGGCGCCGGTTTCGGCGATGATGCGCGCCTTGCCCATACGTCGCGCCAGCAGCGCCTGGCCGAGGGCGTTGTTGATCTTGTGCGAGCCGGTGTGACAGAGGTCCTCGCGCTTGAGATAGATCTTGGCGCCGCCCAGCTTCTCGCTCAGCCGCGCGGCCAAGTACAGCGGCGTAGGCCGGCCGGCGTAATCGGCCAGCTGCGACTTCAGGTCGCGGTGGAAATCGGCATCCCGCCGCAGCCGGCGGTAGGCCGCCTCGAGCTCCAGCAGCGCCGGCATGAGTGTCTCAGCGACGTAGCGGCCACCGTAGACACCAAAGTGGCCGTGCGCATCAGGCAGTCTGTGCATTCGCAATGAACCTTCGTACCAGTTCCGGGTCCTTCACTCCCGGGCGCGTTTCCACCCCGCTAGCCACATCCACCGCCAGCGGCCGCACCAGCCGCACCGCTGCCGCCACGTTCTCCGGCGTTAGCCCGCCGGCCAGAATCAGCCGCGAGCGATCGCAGCCAGCGCTCAGCTCCCAGGCAAAGCGCCGGCCGGTACCGCCGGCCTGGCCCTCCACATAGGCATCTAGCAGGACGAAATCAACGTCATAGGCGGCCGCGGCCGCAAGTGCGGCGGCGTCGCGCACGCGCAGGGCTTTGATGACCTTGAGCGGCCAACCGCGGCAATCAGCCGGCGATTCGTCGCCGTGGAACTGCAACGCTCGCAGGCCCACCGCCCGCGCGATCTCGGCCACCCGCGCCCGGGCTTCGTTCACGAACACACCCACGGCACAGACCTGCGGCGGCAGCGCCGCTACGATCGCCCGCGCCGCCTCGGGGTCGAGGCAGCGAGGGCTCGGCGGGTAGAAGTTCAGCCCGATCGCCGCCGCGCCCGCCGCCGCCGCGTGCAGCGCGTCCGCGACATTGGTGATCCCGCAGATCTTCACTTTGACCATCAGAGCAGTCTTGCGCGCGCTCAGCGTCTCGGCGCCGGCTCGCGCTTGCGGCCGCGCAGCTCGTCGAGCTTGGCGCCCGGGTCGGGGGCGCGCATGCAAGCTTCGCCGATGAGAAACGCCTGCGCCCCTGCCCGCAGCAATCGCTCAACGTCGGCCCGCGTCTCGATGCCGCTCTCGGCCACCACGATGGTGCCGGCAGGAATCAGCGGCAACAGCCGCTCGCTGGTCGTCAACGAGGTACGAAAGCTGTGCAGGTCGCGGTTGTTGATGCCGATGAGCCGCGGCTTCACTCGCAGTGCACTTTCGAGCTCAGCTTCATCGTGCACTTCAACCAAGGCCTCGAGCCCCAGTGCCAGCGCCTGGGCGTGGAGGTCGGCGAGCAGGCTGCGGTCGAGCGCGGCGACGATGAGCAGAACGGCATCGGCCCCGCAGGCGCGCGCCTCGAGCAGTTGAAACGGCTCGATCACGAAGTCCTTTTGCAACAGCGGCAGGGTGACTGCGGCGCGGATTGCGGCGAGATAGTCGAGGCGGCCTTGGAAGAAGCGCTCGTCGGTCAGCACCGAGATGGCCGCCGCCGCATGGGCGGCGTAACAGCGCGCGATTGCGACCGGATCGAAATCGGCGCGGATTAGGCCTTTCGAGGGCGACGCCCTCTTGACTTCAGCGATGATGGCGCCCGGGGGCTGCAGCGCGCCGGCAAAGTCGCGCCGGGCGGCGTGGAACAACGGCTGGTCACGTAGCGCCTCTGGCGGTGTAGCGCGCCGGCGGGCGCTCACCTCAATGCGTTTATGTGCCAGGATGTCGTCGAGAATCATGCTTGCGTAAACCGCACCAGCGCCTCGAGCTTGGCCCGCGCGCGGCCGCTAGCCACTGCCTCACGCGCCAGCGCCAGCCCCGCGCGCACGCTCGGGGCGCGATCGCCGGCGTAGATGGCGGCGGCGGCGTTGAGCAGCACCACCTCGAGCCGCGGCCCGGGGGTGCCGTCGAGCACCTGTCGCAGGATCTCCCCGGCCGCTGCCGCGGTCGCGGCGCCGCGCAGGTCGGTCAGATAACAGCGCGCCAGCCCGCATTCCTCGGGAGTCAGCCGGAACGAGCGCACCTGGCCCCCATGCCACTCGGCCACGGTCGTGCCCGCTGCCAGCGAGATTTCATCGAGACCATCATCGCTGTGCACCACCAGCGCGTGCGCGCTGCCGAGCTCACCGAGAGCGTATGCCAGCGGTTCGACCCACTCGGGCGCGAACACGCCCACCACTTGATGACGTGCCCCGGCCGGGTTCGACAACGGGCCGAGCAGGTTGAACAACGTGCGCACGCCGAGTTCGCGGCGCGGGCCGGCGGCATACTTCATCGCCGGGTGAAACACCTGTGCGAACAGAAAGCCGATGCCGACCTCATCGATGCAGGCGGCCACCCGCTCCGGCGCGAGATCGAGATTGACCCCGCAAGCTTCGAGCACGTCAGCGCCGCCGACGCTGCCTGACATCGCCCGGTTGCCGTGTTTGGCCACGGTCAAGCCGGCCCCCGCCACCACGAACGCGGTTGCGGTCGAGATGTTGAAGGTGCCGCTACGATCGCCGCCGGTGCCGCAGGTATCGACCACCACCGCCGCGCGCGGCTGGATGCGTCTGGCCTCGGAGCGCAGGGCACGCACCGCGCCGGTAATCTCGTCGACCGTCTCGCCCTTCATGCGCAGCGCCACCAGCAGCCCGCCGATCTGCGCCGGCGTCGCCTGCCCCTGTATGATCGCGCGCATCACCGCTTCCATCTCCGCCGCCTCGAGGTGGCGGCGCTCGACCACTCGGGCGATTGCGTCCCGCAGTTCCATCTGACTACGCCCTCGCTCTACCGGCAACGCCGGCACCGTGCATGACCACAAGCTCCCGCTGACCGCCGCGCTGCTGCTGTGACGAATTGCCGTCCTATTGCCGTCGCGCCAGCAGCAGGAAATTCTTCAGCAGCACCTTGCCTTCGATGGTTAGGATCGACTCCGGATGGAATTGGATGCCTTCAACCAGCAACTGGCGATGGCGCACGCCCATGATCTCGCCTTCGGCGGTCCAGGCGCTGACTTCCAGACACTCCGGCAGCGTCTCCCGCTCGATCAGCAACGAGTGATAGCGGGTGGCCTGGAACGGATTCGGCAGCCCCCGAAATATGGTGCGGTCGTCGTGCAGGATCGGCGAGGTCTTGCCGTGCATGATGCGTGCAGCTCGCACGATGTTGCCGCCGAAAGCAGCGCCGATCGACTGGTGCCCCAGGCAGACCCCGAGCAGCGGGATGGTGCCGGCGTAGCGTTGAATCACCTCGACCGAGATGCCCGCCTCCTTCGGCGTGCATGGCCCGGGCGAGATCACGATCATCTCCGGCGCCAGTTCGGCGATCTGCGGCAGCGCCAGGGCGTTGTTGCGAAACACGCGCACCTCCTCCCCCAACTCGCCGAGGTACTGCACGAGGTTGTAGGTGAAGGAATCGAAGTTATCGATCATCAGCAGCATGGTTCAGCACCCACGTCACATCGCTTCCGCCAGGCGCAGGGCTTGCACCAGGGCGCGCGACTTATTGACGCACTCGGCGTGCTCGCGCTCGGGTACGGAATCATAGACGATGCCGGCACCGGCCTGGATGTACACCGTATTGCCGGTCACCACCAGCGTGCGGATGGCGATGCAGGTGTCCATGTTGCCCGAGAAATCGAAGTAGCCGACCGCGCCGCCGTAGACGCCGCGGCGCACCGGCTCCAGCTCTTCGATGATCTCCATCGCCCGGATCTTGGGCGCGCCGGTGAGCGTGCCGGCCGGAAAGGTGGCGCGAAAGGCGTCGAAGCAGTCGAGCCCGCCGGCGAGCTCGCCGCGAACGTTGGAAACCAGGTGCATCACGTGCGAATAACGTTCGACCGCCAGGCGGTCGGTGACCGCCACCGTGCCGATACGAGCTATGCGGCCGACATCGTTGCGCCCGAGATCGACCAGCATGATGTGCTCGGCGATCTCCTTCGGGTCGCTCACCAGTTCGCGCTCGAACTCGGCGTCTTGCTTCTCTTGGGTACCGCGCGGCCGCGTGCCGGCGATCGGCCGCACCGTCACCTCGCGCCCTTCCAGCCGCACCATCACTTCCGGTGAGGCGCCGAGCACGGTGTGGCCGCCGGTGCGCAGGAAGAACATGTAGGGCGAGGGATTCACCGTGCGCAGGCAGCGGTAGATGTTGAACGGCTGGGCCCGCAGGGGCGATTCGAAACGCTGCGCCAGCACCACCTGAATGATGTCGCCAGCGACGATGTACTCCTTGGCGCGCCGCACGATCGCCTCGTACTGCTCTTGGGTGAAGTTGGAGTCCAGCGGCGCCGCCGCCCGCGGCGCCGGCGCCGCCGGTACCGCCACCGGCTGGCGCAGCCGCTCGATCACGCGCTCCACCTTGGCGCAGGCGGCATCGTAGGCCGCCCGCAAGTCGGCGCCGCCGTCGAGATGCGCGTGCGCGACGACTTTGATCTTCTGCGCCATGTTGTCGAAGATCAGCAGCGTGTCGGCCAGCAACAAGTACAAGTCCGGCATGCCGAGGTCGGCGCGCGCTTGCTCCGGCAAGCGCTCGAAGAAGCGCACCAGGTCGTAGCCGAGGTAGCCGACCAAGCCACCGGAAAACCGCGGCAGCCCGGGCACCGGCACCGGCTGGTAGCGGTGCAGAAGGTCACGAACCGCTGCCAGCGGATCGCCGGCCGGTTGCGAGTCGGGCGGCCGGCCGGCGCGCTCAACTGTGACAATGTGGCCCTTGCTGTGCATCACCAGTTCGGGCGCCGCGCCGAGAAAGCTGTAGCGCGCCCACTTCTCGCCGCCGACGACGCTTTCAAGCAAGAAGGCGTCGCCGCCCTCGTCGATTTTGAGGAAGGCCGTAACCGGCGTCTCCAGGTCAGCGAGAATCTCGCGATAGACCGGGACCAGGTTCCCGCGCTGTGCCAGCACGCGGAACTCGTCGAACTCAGGCGTGTACATGGGAGCGACCCGGGTCAGCGCCCCTAGCTAGACGAACGTTGCAGTACGGCTCGGCCCAAGCTCGCCGGTGAGGGTGCGGGGGTTTCATTGCTCATTGCGCGGTAACGTAGGCGGCTTCTAGGTTCTCCAGCTTCTTGAGCCGCTGCTCCATTTCCTTGGCCTTGTCGTGGCTGGTGAAGCGGCCGACGCGCACGCGGTACCAGGTCTGCCCGCGCATGGGCGCTTGCAGGGTGTAGGCATCGTAGCCCTTCGCCAGCAGGCGGCGCGCCAGCGCGGTGGCTTGATTCGGGTCGGTGGTGGCGTACACCTGCACGGTCCAGCCAGCGTCGGCCCATTCCTCAGCCCGTCCGGCGCGTGCCGGCGTGGGCGAGGGCGTGGGCCGCGTTACCGCGGCGGTGGCCACTGCTGCTGCCTTTGCGGTTACGGTGGCGGTGGCCCGCTCCAGTGTCGGCGTCGCGATCGCAGCCGCCCGCAACGCCACCGTGGTCGGTACGGCGACCACCGCCGGGGCTGAGGTCACGGCGGTCGCGGCGGCAGCGGGCACAGCGGCCTTGGGCGGCGCCGGAGCCGTCGCCTCGATCTCTCCCGCCTGCCTCTCGGGCAGCATCCGCTCGGCCGGCTTGCGGACCACGCGTTCTTCTTGCGCTAGGCGGCGCTCGACCAGGTCCTTGCCGACCCAAATTCCGAACACGAAGATCAACAGCGACGCCACCAGGAAGCCCAAGGTCAGCACCAGCACGGCACCGATGCTCAAACCTGCGGAACTGCTTTTGCTCTTCTTCGGCATCGTCGTCTCCAGCCTCCAAACCCGCGCTGCCCGCCGTCGCCCGCGCTACATCGTCTCCGGCGCGCGCACCCCCAAGAGCCCCAGCCCGCTCTGCAGCACCCTTTGCACGGCGTGCGCCAGATAGAGGCGAGCGGCGCTGCGCTGGGGATCATCGGTGAGCACCCGGTGATGGTTGTAGAAGCGATGAAACTCGCTCGCCAAGTCGATCAGAAAAAAGACCACGCGGTGCGGCTCCAACGCTCGCGCCGCATCTTCTACCATATCGGTGTAGCGCGCCAGCAGTTTGACCACCGCCACGGCTTCCGCTTCGGCCAGGGTTTCGAGGTGGGCGGCGGCGGCCGGCGGGCGTGCCCCGCCGGCCGCCTGCGCTTGGCGAAAGAGGCTGCAGATGCGCGCGTGCGCATACTGGATGTAAAAGACCGGATTGTCCGCCGACTGTTTCTTGGCCAGATCGAGGTCGAACTCGAGGTGGCTGTCGGCCTTGCGGGTGAGGAAGAAGATGCGCACCACGTCGCTGCCGACCTCGTCGAGCAGTTCATCGACGGTGACGTACTCGGCGCGCCGGGTCGACATCTTCACCTGTTCGCCACCGCGAGTGAGGGTGACGAACTGATAGATGACCGGCTTGATCTTCTCGGCCGCCTGCCCCAGGGCGCGCAGGGCGACGCGGACTTCTTCGTTCTCGGCAATGTGGTCGGCACCGAGCACGTCGACGATCAAGTCGAAGCCGCGCCCCAGCTTCTGCACGTGGTAGGCAATGTCGGGCAAGCGGTAGGCGGGCTCGCCGCTCGACTTCACCAGCACCCGGTCCTTGTCGAGGCCGAGCGCCTCGCCCCTCAGCCAGACCGCGCCGTCGCGCTCGCAAGCCAGATCGCGCGCCCGCAGCTCGGCCAGCACGGCCTCGATCTGGCCTCCGGCGTAAAGCGAATCCTCGTTGAAATACACGTCGAAGCGTATACCCAGCCGCTCGAGCGTACGTTCGATATCGGCGAAGATGGCGCGCTCGGCGGCCTCCTTGAACGGGCCGCTCGCCGGCGTCTGGCGCAATTGCTCGCCGTGCTGCGCCACCAGCGTGCGGGCGATCTCGACGATATACTGGCCGCGATAGCCTTCCTCCGGCAGCGCGAGCGGGTCACCGAGCAGCTCGCAGTAGCGCGCTTTCACCGACTCGCCCAGCAGGGTCATCTGCCGGCCGGCGTTGTTGAAGTAATACTCGCGGGTGACCTGGTGGCCGGTGGCTTCCAGTAGACGGGCGATAGCGTCGCCCAGCACCGCGTTGCGGCCGTGGCCGATGGTGAGCGGCCCGGTGGGGTTGGCGCTGACGAACTCGACTTGCACGCGCTTGCCCGCCCCGAGGTCGGCAAAGCGCAGGGGCCCCTGGGCTTCGCCGATGGCGGCCAGGGTTTGTGCCCAAAACGCCGGCGAGAAGCGGAAGTTGAGGTAGCCGGGTCCCTCGATCTCGACGGCCGCCAAGATACCCTCGGGGTCGACGAGGTGGGCCTTGATGGTCTCGGCGATCTGTCGCGGTGGGCGGCGTTCGGCGCGGGCGAGCGCCAGGGCAACAGTCGAGGCCAAGTCACCGAAGGCTGGGGTCTTCGGTACTTCCAAAAGCAAAGGGGGGAGGCTCGTGGACTGCAGCGCTCCCCCCTTCATGGCTTGCGAAAGTGCGTGCTGAAGCAGCCCTTCAAGTCGGGTCTTCATCCTCCGTCCAACGATGCCAACCGGCCCCCATCTGCGCCACCATGGCAGAGCTGCTGCAAGTCTCCGTAACGAAAAGTCGGCGCGAGCTATAGCCCGCCCCTGCCCAGCGAGTCAAGGCGAGAGAAATCACAGGCGAGGAAATCAATCGGCACATGATGGCGTACCCAAGGCGTAGCAACCGGCCCGGGACGGTTCGCAGCCACCGGGTACTTTTTCCCGCCGGAGCGAGGCATCTTTCCCCCGCTGCCGGGGCGATATCCCGATGGTGCATGCGGCTGCCGCGATTTATGAATAGGACCGGATGGAACGAGAACCAAAACCCACAGGAGGTGCAATAATGACTCGCTATCACGGCAACGAAGTGGTCAAGGCCGGCTTCTATTGGAGCCCGGCGCGCTGGGAGATCGTACCGATCGCCAAAGGCGGCGGCATGCTGCCCGGAACCGCGGATAACCGCTACATCCGGCTCCCCCTGCTGCTGCTGATGGCTGTGGGGCCGTTTATGGGCGCGCTGTACGTTATGTTCCTGCCGCTCCTCGGGTTCGCCATGCTGTTCGGGTTCGGTGGGAAGAAGCTCTACGGTGCCGTCCGGAACATCGCCGGCAACCCGGCAAGGACCGCCGAGGCGGAACAGGAGAACTGAGGCGTCGGTGGTATGACGGAAATGCCGCTAGGCATCTATTTGCCGTCCGTTATTGGGGGCGAGCCTAGCGGCTGGCTTCGCGGCGCACTGGAACGGCCGTTGCTGTTCGTTGCGCCGATGCACCGGGAAGCCGAGGCCATCAAGCGGAAGCAAACGTTTCTGTTCTGTCGCTACGTCCTGATTCTCGCCACCGGGGCCTTGGCGTTCATCGAAGTCAACGGCGAGGTTTCACCCGCGCCGGTGGCTGTGGTTATGGTTCTGGCGATTCTTTCCAACGTGGTGCTCGGCCAGGTGTCGCCGTTTGCTTTCTTCGATGCCTGGACCCAAGCGCCGGTGCTGGTTTCCGATACCGCGATGATCTCGGCCTGTTTGGTGCTGACCCGCGCCAGCCAGGAATTCTTCTTTTTCTTCTTCTTTGTGCTGATCATGGCGGCGAAACTGGAGAACCTTTCGGTGCTCGCTGCCGGCGCGGCGCTCATCGGCTTGGCCAGTTTTCTTACCACCGATCTGAGCGCCGGTTGGATCTCGCCGGCGCTGATGCGAATCCCGTTCTTCTTCGCCACCGGTATCTTCTTCGGCTACGTGGTGCTGCCCGAGCGTACTGGGCAGATGCAGGGCTTTAGTCGCCCCCGCGGTCCGTCGTACATCCGCCCGCCGGCCCCGCGGGTGACCAAGCGCCCGTCCGTCGGCGAGTCCGCGCTCCGGATCTAGCCCACCGGCATTGGCGCCCCGGCGCCGTTGACCGATCTCGGACTATGGCGGCGCAACTCGCTGCCGCCGATCTGAAGCAGCTACGCGCCGAGGTGGTCAGCTATCGTCATGTCATTGTCTACAGCTGGCGCTGAGAGCTTGCTACCCCGCCACGTGGCGGGTGTTCCAGGTGCGCTGGTACTCTCGGTGCTCGGGGGTTTCGGGCGCAGGTCTTGCCGGCGGATAGTTCTCCATCGCGTGGTACGGCAGCGGAGCGACGGTGTCGGGGAAGGCGGTGTAGAGGTCCATGTCTTTGCAATAGCCGTCGGCGTGAAGCACGACGGTGCGGCTTTGGCCGGCGGGCAGGTTCGGAAGCTGCCTGGCGTCGAACTCCAGCGCGATCTCTTCGCCGCGGCCGAAGATGACGTAGCGATCGTCCGCGGCTTCCAGTAGCGGGCGCACGTCGCCGAAGCGGGTGTAGTCGCCGGTGAGGTTCTTGAACGGCACGCCTTGATCGACCCGCTGGTAATCGTACAGCGTGGGGTTGGCGCCGTCGGGCGAGTACTCGCGCGGATAGCCGAGCTGGCGCAGCTCGGCCACCGCCGGGCGCAACGTGTGCCCTTGTAACGTAGAGCCGGCCACGTCTTCGCCGATGAAGATCTGATCCCAGTACACTTCCATGTTGCTGCGGATGCGGAAGCGGCCATGCTCGCGCACCGGCAGTGACGAAATGTCAAACGTCATCATGCGCGGCAGGCCGCCGGGATAGCCCATCTCCGGCACCGCCACCTGCCAGCCGCCCTGCCCGTCCGGCACCTCGATCGACGGCGACTGCATCTTCAAGCCCGCCTGATACGCGGCGTAGTTCACGTGCGAGTAGGTGTACTCGACCCAGCTGTACAGGTAGAGCACCAGGCGCGCGTTCGCCGGCAGCTTCGCCAGCTGCCGTCCGAAATCGAGTTCAATCCAGTGGTCGGCGGCGTAACCCACGAAGCGCCGGTCCATCGGCGGCTCGACGTAGCGGCGATCGATCTGCATCACGCGATCGCGAACGCCGTTGGCATGCTCGTCGCGCGCCGCGACCGGAAAGATCTTCTTCGCGACCGCCAACGGCCGTCCCGTCGGGAACGGCGCGGAACCGGTGAAGCGCTCGTCGGGATACACTTCCCAATTCGCCGGATGGTCGTAGGCATGGAGGTGCAGCTCGTCGAGGTAGGTGATCTCTTCGAGCGGCTCGGCAATGCGCAACGCGTAGCGCCCGTCGCGCGGCTTGATCAGCTCGGGCGGAATGCGCACGTCCTCGGTCGGATCGGGCGGCGCGTACTCGCCCGGCGTCATGAAGAAGCCGAGGCCGCCGACGCCGAGGAAGTCGGTGACAAACGCGAAGGCGCTGCCGTCCCACGCAAACAGCAGCGGACACGACGACGGCTTGCGAAGCACCTTGGTGACGCGCCAATGCTGATCGGCGGCGACTTCCAACTCGCTTTGCAGCACGGCGTCGGGCCACGCCAGGCGCACGTAGTCCGCCTTCGCGTGCTCGCCGAGGCCGAAGTGCGCGCGCTGCGGCGTGCCGCCCAGATAACCGGCCGACGCTCGCACGCTGGCCACTTGCAGCCGGCGGCCGGTCTTCGCCTCGACCTGCAAACCGACGGCGGTGGGATCGACCCATTGCGCTTGACCTTCGCTGGCCTTGGCCGGAATCACTTCGAGCCAATGCCGGCCCGCCGGCACCGGCGCGCGCCACAGCTCGGGCCGCGCCGCTGCGCGTGCCACGACCACTTCAAGTGAGCCGTCGCCGTTGAAGTCCGCCGCCACCGCACCGCGGGCATCCGGCACCGCGCGTTCGCTTCCGAGCGCGACCGGTGGCGCGAAGGCTCCCGCCCCTTTGTTCATCAGAATCCGATGCTGGCCGTTGCCGCCCGTGCCGAGCAGCACCAAGTCGAGGTCGCCGTCGAGATCGAGGTCGCCGAGCACACCGCCCGCTGCGCCACCGACGGAGCGCGCGATCGCGGCCAAGGCTTGATCTTCGACGAAGCGACCACGCTCGGTTTGCAAGAACAGGCGCGGCGGCTCCGGACCGCGCAGCAGGAGCAAGTCCTCACGGCCGTTCAGGTCGATATCGCCTGACAACGCGCCGGTGCCGCCGCCCGCATTCGCCAGCTCGGCGTAGCGCGCCGACGCGTCGGTGTACTGGCCCACGCGGTCGTTGAGAAAGACGTGGTTCGGGCTGCCGGAGTTGATGACGTACAGGTCGAGGTCGCGATCGTCGTCAAGATCGACGAACAGGACGCCGACGCTGGCGGTCTCACCGCCGTCTATCTTCGCGCCCGGTGCCACGTCGGCGAACGTGCCGTCGCCGTTGTTACGGAAGAGCGCGTTGGGCGCGCCAGGCTTCGCTGCGGCGTCCATGCCCGCGAAGTTCGCGACGTAGATGTCCAGATCGCCGTCGTGATCGGCATCAGCCCAGGCCGCGCCGACGCCGAGCACTGCGCCGCCGGCTGTGCCGGTGGCCGCGCTGACGTCGGTGAAGCGCGCGTTGCCGTCGTTGCGATAGAGCCGGTTCGGGCCGGCGCAGGTGAGATACAAATCCGGATCGCCGTCGCCGTCGTAGTCGCCGAAGAACGCGCCGACCGCGTTGCGGCCGTCGATGCCCGAGTCGGGCACAGCGGCGAAACGCCCTCCATCATTGCGGTAGAGCACGCCACGCCCGTCAGGGCCGAGGCTGGGAATGTACAGATCGAGATCGCCGTCGCCGTCGATGTCGGCAGCCGCCACGCCCGGCGCAAACGCCGCCGCGCTGCCGGCGGCAGCTTGTCCGGGCCAGCCCGCCGCGCCCGTTGCGGCAAGCTGCAGGCCGGCTTCTTCCGCCACATCGGCGTACGCAGGCGCCGCGTCAGCTTCACCACCGCCGGCGAGACCGGGGAAGGCACGGATGACCTCGGCGTAGCGCCCCATCTCGCCGTACTTCATGCCGGAGAACGCGCCGGCCTTGGCCGCCTTGAGGGCGCGAAAGCGCGCCATCAGCTCTTCCGCCTTCTGCTTCTCACCCGCCTTCACCAGCAGTGACTGCAACCGGTAGCAGGCCGACTCGTGGTGCGGAATCTTCGCCAGCGTCTTCTCCAAATGCCAGCGCGCGGCCGCGGCGTCCTTGTCCATGACCAGGATGCCGAGCTGGTAGTGGGCGTCGGCGTCCTCGGGATCGATCTTCAGCACCGCCTCGAATTGCGCCTTGGCGTCCTCGAAGCGGGTGAGGTGGCGCAGCAGCATGCCAAGCGCGTAGTGGCCGTACGGGTTTTCGGGCGCCTGCGCGATCACCTTCTTCAGCTCGACCTCGGCCTTGGCGTAGTACTCGTCGGTCTGCCCGTTGAGCAGCGCGATACCGTAGTTCAGCCGTCCGAGCGTCCAGTTCGGCGCCAGCGTGACGACCTCTTCGAAGGCCTTGATCGCTTCGACCGGCTCGTAGCGATCCATCGAGCCCACACCCTTATTGAACAGCGTGACGATACGATCGAGCTGCGCGGGCGGCACGCCGGTTACGGCCGCGGGCGCGGCGGTTTGCTGGGCGGGCTGGTCGGATTCCTGGCGGGAGCAAGCGGCGAAGAGAGGGAGAGCCAGCGCGAGCGCAGCAAGAGTTGCGAGCATAGTGCGGCGACGTCGGAAGCCCTCACCCTGGAGAGGGAATTGATCGGATGTGCCGGCTCGTCTCGGCGCGAGGACCAAGCGCGCTGCGTGCGCGCAATTTGCCCCCTCTCCCCGGACCTTGCGGGGAGAGGGTTGGGGTGAGGGGTCCATGACTTGGCCGGCTGGGTCGTAAAAACCGAGCCGGCGTTGGACGCGATGGAGACTGCGCTGGTGCGAGCGGTCGAGGCTGCTCGGGCCCCTCACCCCGACCCTCTCCCCGCAAGGTGCGGGGAGAGGGAGGTATGTGTGCGCGTGCGGGAGCTTGCTCCCGCTCTGGAATGGCACGAGGCGCCGCCGTAAGGCCCGAAAGCGGCGGCGAGCCGCCGCACTCCAAACGGTGAGTCCGGCTCTCCGGTGATTCATCGCAGCCTCTTCTTCGCCGCGTCGATGGCGTCGTTGGTCTTCTGCACGTCGAGGTCGGGCTCGGTGGTCCACTGGCCGGGGGGAAAGAACGTTTGGCGGTAGACCGGGTACGCTTCCGTGCGCAAGTGAGCTAGCATGTGATGGCCGCGGCGCACGCTGCGCTCGTGCCGTAGCGCGCCGATGTCGATCGGCGCCACGACGATCTTCTCACCCGGCCCCGGATCGGCTTGCGCGAGGATGCGGCCGTCGTAGTCGACGATCATGCTGCCGCCCGGCCACGAGAACGGCGGATAGTGCGACAGACTAGCGGCCTGATTGGCCGCAACCACGTAGGCGATGTTCTCCAGCGCGCGGCAGCGGTTGACCACCGTCCACCAGTCCATCGGTGCGGTCGCGCCCCACGGGTCCATGTACGCCGAAACACGAATCAGCACCTCGGCACCGTTGGCGGCGAGTTGCCGCAGAGCCTCCGGAAAAATCCAGTCATAGCAGATCGCCACGCCGAGATTGCCGATCGCCGTGCGCGCCACCGGGAACATCTCTTCCTTGTAGCCATCGAGGTCGTGGGGGCTGGCGTTGACCTCCCACGGAATCCAGGTGTTGACCTTGCGATACTTGGTGAGCAGCCCTTCGGGGCCGACCAGGCACGTGGTGTTGAACACCGCGTGTGGCCAGGCCGGGTCTTCTTCCAAGAACGTCCCGGTCTGGATGTAGACATCGAGCTCGCGGGCCACCTCGGCGTAGCGCTCGGTGTGCTCGTTAGGGATCGGCACGGTGAGATGCCGGCGCAGCTCGGCGGCGGTGGGATACACCGGCGCGGCGTGTCCGAACTCGGGGAACACGATCAGCTTGACCGGCAGAAATGGCGCGTAGCCTTCGACCGCGTGCCGGATCATGCCGATCATGTGATCGACGCGCTTGACGATCTCGCCGCGGCCTGTCGGGTTGGGCAGATCGAACTGGCAAGCGGCAGCGGCGTAGCGGAGTGTGCTCATTGCAGCCCTCACCCCTGCCCTCTCCCAGGGGAAGAGGGAGAAGGATGTACTACCCGCACTTTGCCGGCGGGCACGTTGGTTAGCGTGGTCTCTTTACCATCGGCCCACTTGACGTGCACCTCCTCGGCCGCTTCGCTCCGGCCGAGTCCGAAGATCATCTCGGCGGCGTGCATGCCGAGGAAGGTCACGTCGGCCCCCCACCAGCGATACTGGCGCCGGCCGTTAACGACCACCTCCACCTTTGCGCCGAAGCACTCCGATGGGCGTCCTTTCAGCGTGACGGTCAGTCCGCGGTTGGCGGTCTCTGTCTCGTTATGGAGCAGCATTGGCTGGCCGCGGTTGATGGCGACGGCGAGGTCGACCTTGCCGTCGTCGTCGTAGTCCGCCGCGGCGAGGCCACGGGCATCGTGCGACGCGGCGAGCGTTTCGCCCGCTGTTGCCGCGACGTTGTGAAACTGCTTGCCGTCGTTCCAGAAGACAAACATCGGCTCGGCGATCAGCTGCTGCGGGTTCTCCTTGTGCTCCAGCGTGCTGCCGTTGGCAACCACCACGTCGATCCAACCATCGAGGTCGAGGTCCATCAGGCCGCTGCCCCAGCCCACCGTCTCGATGGAAATCTCGCCGAGCCCGTACTGCCGGGTCTTGTCACGATACTCCAGATCGCCGCCCGAGGTGATGATGCTCTGATAAAAGGCGTTTTCCTGCGCGACCCAGTGGGTCAGGAACATGTCCGGCAGACCATCGGCCTTGCCGCCCATCTCGTTGATCTCGCCGACCGACAAACCCATTGAGGCGCGTGGATCGGCGGTGCCGGTCATCGTCGAGAGGTCGGCGAAGGCAACCAGGTCCTTGCCGCCCATGTCGCCGATCATGTTGCGAAAGAGCTTGTTCTCGGAGACGTCGTTGTTGACGTAGAGATCAAGCCAGCCGTCGCCATCGAGGTCGACGAAGGAGGCATTGAGACTGCGGCCTTCCGGGCTGGTCACACCGAGTTTTTCCGCGACGTCTTCGAACGTGCCGTCGCCGCGGTTACGGTAGAGGCGATTGGGCACGGGATCAAACGAATTGGGATTGAGCGTGAACGGCACCGCGTAGTTGCCGCCGCCGCGCGGTAGCGTGACCTCGGGGCCGATGCCGGTGTCGTCGTAGCGGACATAGTTGCAGACGTAGAGGTCGAGGTGGCCGTCGCGATCGAAATCACCCCACGCCGCGCCCGCCGACCACAGCGGATCGGCGACGCCGGCCTTCTCGGCAACCTGTTCAAAGGTGCCGTCGCCGCGGTTGTGGAAGAGCCGGTTCGGGCCGTAGTTGGTCACGTGCAGATCGAGGCGGCCGTCGGCGTCGTAGTCGGCGAAGGTAGCGCCCATTCCGAAACCGTCCGGATCACCCACGCCGGCCGCATCGGTCACGTCGGTGAAGCGATCGCCGTCGTTGCGGTAGAGATGATTGGTGGCGGTGGGATCGGGCGGGCCGTGCAATGGCCCGGGGAAGTTGACGACGTAGAGATCCCAGTCGCCGTCGCCGTCGTAATCGCCCCAGGCGATGCCCGAGCCGGTGTCTTCCGGCAACGTTCGGCCGCGCTGCCCCGATCCGTGTTGCATGACCACGCCCATCGCCTGCGCAACCTCGTGAAACTTGATCGGCGGCGCCGCGCTGGTACCGCTGCCCTTGAACTGGGCGGTGACGCCCGCGGTGGGGTCAGCCAGGTCGGTCTTGCGCCGCGCCTCCACCCAGAGCGCGAACAGCGTCAGGCCGGCGGTTCCGAGGACCGTAAACCAGACAGCAAGCCATACCTTACCTTTGCGCGAGAGCCCTTTGCCGGCCCGAAACCAACTCATCAGTGCCGCATTTCCCTCACCGCGGTTCCAGCATGGCCATCGGGGTGCCGTCAATCAGGGCGATGCGCTTCTCGGTGGAATCCTGCGGCACCGTGAACTGGTAGACCCCGCTGTCCTTCTCCATCGTGGGCACCACCAAGTCGAGGAACTGCTGGCGGTAGCGGCGGAAGTTGAGATCGGCCTTGACGGTGATGGGCCCGGCCGTGCCCGCCGGCACGCGAAACTTGTACACCTGGTTGTCGGAGTAGCGCGGGAAGATCACGCGCGCGCCCTTGCCGCCGGCCGACATCCAGAGTTCGTGCTTCAGTAGCGGCACGCCCTCGCGGTTCATCGGCAGGCCTTCGAGCACCATCGTGCCCTGATCACGCGGATTGCCGATTTCATGCAGCTTACCCGGCTCGTCGGTGATCCAGCGCGTCGCAGGGTCGATGGCGCCCCACTCGGCGAGAACATTCCCGACGCCGTCGAAGACGCGCAGATGCACCCACACCCGCATGAAGTCGAGCGGGCCGGTGATGAGATTGTGGCCGGCCTTGCGGTTCATGACGATGGCGCGCAGCACGACTTCCTCGCCGGTCTTGATCTGCTCCGGCCCCAGCAGTTCGATCGACCCGACCGGCCCTTCCGGCCAGACGTGGGCGATCTCCGGGATCACCGTCTTGCCCTCGATCCACTCGCGGGTGAGCTGCACCTGCTTTTCCCAGTTCGGCAGCTTCATCACCGCGGGCATGAACATGTTGGTACCGATCATACCGTGGTGGCGGTGGGCGCCGTCGGCGGCGGCGCGGCGCTGGTCGCCGGCTTCACCCCGCCCGGGATCGCCGGAATTGTGCACCAAGCGCATGTGGCAATCGCGGCAGGCAAGGTCCTTTTGCGCATCGGTCTCGACGTGCCAGCTGCTCTTGCGCCACTCGTCGAACTGGTTCTGGCTGGGCGCCAGGCCGAAGCGGTTGAGCGCCTCGGGAATGAACTGCTTGTGACACGCGCCGCAGAACTCCGGCGTACGCATCAGGTTGCGGTCGTAGTCGGCGAGGTGCTGGTGCGGATAGGCGCGAATCAGGAAATCCGACACCGCCTTCTTCCAGCCCTTGGTCGACTCCCAGAGGTACTTGGTCGGCGGCGTCAGCACGTAGTCGGCGTTGCCGCGCTGGTCGACCTTTGAGATGGAGTGGCACACCGCGCACGAACTGCCCTCCTGCATGCCGGGGGCGGCGAGATCGAGGTTGTGAATGTCCTTGGCGCCCGCGAACAGGGAGATCGGATCGTGACAGCCGGCGCAGTAACGGGTCTCGGCCGGCTCGCGGTCGGTGGCAAACAGCTTCTGCGCCGCCTGAAATGGCGGGTTCGCCGCCGAGAAGCGGTGCGCGCTCGGCTGCCACTCGGCCAGGATCTGCTCATGACAACCGGCGCTGCCACACGATTCGGAGTGCGCGAGAACGTCCGGGTTGATCAGCTTCAAGTTGTCGGTGCGCGCGTAAGTGGGTGCGAACGGGTTGCCGCGATACTCGTCGAACTGCTCGATGAACTTCGACAGGCCGTAACCCTGCGGCACCGGCATCTCGATCTGGTGCGCGGGCCAGAACGGCGCAACGGCGACAACCGCGACGGCGGCGAGTCCCACCCAGGCCACTTCCCAGCGCACGAATCGGCGCACCGCCGGCGCGAACTCGGGCGTGCGCGTGCTGCCGGCACGCCGGCGCGTGTAGGCCAGCACCAGGTGAACGGCCACGAGCACAAACGCGACGATGCCGGTGACCAGATGGATCAGGTCCCAGACCGGCGAGCGCTTCGGTCCAAACGCTGCTTCCCAGGTGAGCACCACGCCGCTGACCGAGCACAGGATCACCAGCGCCCCCAGCACATAGCCGAGCATCATGACCACCGTGACCGTTTGCCGGTACCAGACCAGGAAGTGCCGCACCTGGTAGTAGGCGTACGGAATCAGCACTACCAAGCCGGCAGCGGTGTGGAGCAGCACCTGGAACTGCGAGGCCGCTGAGAACGGCGCCAGATAAATCCACAGGCCGGTGATCGACTCGATCAGCAAGAACGCCGTGACGAATACGGCGAGCCGTGACGTCCAGCCTTCGGTGGCGAGATCTTGCGTGCGAAGACCGCTGCTCTTTTCCCCGTTCCCCTGCGGCCGTTCGTCCATCGTTGCCTCCGTGACGTCCTCCCGATCACTTCCGCTTGCGTACCTTCTTCGCCGGCTTAGCCTTCTGCGCCTTCGCCGGTTTCGGCGGCTGCGAGACCTTGGCTGCCGGGGCTGGCGCGCCGGCGGCCTTCTGCGCCGCCGGGCGGACCTTCTCCTCGGCCTTTGGCTCCGCCGACTCCTCGATCACGGTCAGGGTGGCAGCGCGGGCAGTGTGTACCGAGCGCTGCTTTGACGGCCAGATCACGTCGACATTCGCCTCGTTGATGCCGGGCTTAAGGCCGACGTGAATGGTCGGGTCGCTACTGCTCAGGTAGGCCGGGGTGTAGCGCACCTCGGTGTTCAGCGTGCGGTCGCCCAGCCGGATGGCGACTTTGGCACCGATGGCGTCGGTATTCGGCGCCTTGCCCTTCAACCGGATCTTCAGCCAGCGGTCGTTGCGCGGCAGGTCGTTGCGCAGCAGCTCGGCATGTTGGCCGGAGTTGGACATGAGGATGTCGATGTCGCCGTCGTTGTCGAAGTCGGCAAACGCGCCGCCGCGACCGACGCGCTTCCTGCGCATGACCTCGCCGCACTCGTCGATCATGTTCTTGAAGCGGCCGTCAGCATTGCCAAGAAAGAGCATGCGCTGCTGCGGGTAGGTGATGCTCTGCGAGAAGCCTTCGACGTAATCGACCACGTGGCCGTTGGCGACGAAGCAGTCGAGGTTGCCGTCGTGGTTGAAGTCCTCGAAGCGGGTCGCCCAGCCCACGTGGCGGTAATTGTCCTGGTCGAGACCGAGCGTGCGCGTGGTGTCTTCGAAGCTCATGCGGCCCTTGTTCTGATAGAGGTTGTTGAACTCGAAGATCATGTTGGTGACGTAGAGGTCTTGCAGGCCGTCGCCGTTCACGTCGGCAACATCGACGCCCATCGCGGCGGTCTCGACGCCGTCGGGATCGTAGGCGACGCCCGCTTCCGTACCAACCTCGGTGAACTTGCCGCCGTCGTTGCGGAACAAGAAGTTGGGCGAGGCGTCGTTGGCGACAAAGACATCCTGGTCGCCGTCGTTGTCGAAGTCGGAGGCGACCACGTTCAGGCCCTTGCCGCCCTCGGCCGCAGCGCCGGCTTCTTTGGTCACATCGGCAAAGGTGCCGTTGCCGTTGTTGCGGTAGAGCGAGTGGGCCTCCGCTTGGTAGTCGCGGGGACCGGGGAAGAAACGGAATCCGGTTTTCTGTGACAACGAGGAGGCGTGGACGCCGCTCATGGCGGGCTTGAACTTGACGTAGGTGCTCACGTACAGGTCGAGGTCGCCGTCGCCGTCGTAGTCAAAGAACGCTGCGCCGGCGTGCCAGCGATCGCCGCCGCCAACGCCGGCGCGGTCGGTCACGTCCTCGAAGGCGAGGTTGCCGCGATTGCGGTACAAGCGATTGGGGCCGTAATTCGTAATGAAGAGATCGACGAAGCCGTCGCCGTCGAAATCGGTGCAGGTGACGCCCTGACCGTACGACGGCTGGGCGAGACCGGCCGCTTTCGTGACGTCTTCGAACTTGCCGTTCTTCAGGTTGCGATACAGCGCATGCGTCGTGAACTTGTCCGCGCGCGGCTTGCCGTCGGCGTCGAAAAAGGTGCCGTTGACCAGGAAGGCATCGAGCCAGCCGTCGTTGTCGAAGTCGCACAGCGCGGCGCCACTGCCGGTGGTCATCAGCACGTTCTCCAGCTTGTCGGCGCCGAAGTTGTGCTTGAAGCGAATGCCGGCGGCTTCGGCCACGTCGGTGAACTGCGGTGGGGTGGGGGACTCGGCAAAGGCGGGCGTGGCGAACGCGACGGCAATCGCGAGGCCTATCACGGCGAGGGCGGCAGCAGTGCCCCCTGACCTGAAACTCGCCCGCTGTGTCCCCGCCATCGTCCTACCCGGATCGCTTGGCGTGGCGCTCCCTCTCCCCGCATGTTTTTGCGGGGAGAGGGCTGGGGTGAGGGGTTCATCGTTCGACCTCTTCGCATCCTTCGTGCTGCCAGAAACGCACGAGCCCCTCACCCCGACCCTCTTCCCGCGAAATGATGCGAGGAGAGGGAGCCGTTGCTGTGATCCCATCACCAGCGCTCGCCTACTGGCCGTAGTATACCAACGTGAGGAAAATCTCATGATCATCCTTACCCATCGAGCGATTGACGTCGGCGCGATAGTCCAGCATGGCGGACACCTGCGTGAGAATGGAGTAGCCAATCTCGAAGATGCCCGCCGTGTCGTCGGAGTTCGAGGTGCCAAGATCGCGGATGACCGACTCGAATTGGACCGCGAAACGGAGATCCTGGTGCATCGGGACGATCCAGTCGGCCCACGCCAGGCCGCCGAATACCTCCGCGGTCTCACCGCCGGTGATGCCGACCAGACGGCCGTCGCCTTGGAAGCCGTCCTGGCCGAAGGTCATTTGTGTTCCCATCATCAAGTACGTGCCGTACTTGTACAGCTGATCGGCGCCGAGGCGCCAGCGCGAGATGGAACGGTCGTCCATCACCTTCACCGCCCGCACGGTCGGCAGATCGCCGTAAAGGAACGAGAGGCCATATTGCAGGTCCCAGTAAGTCGGCGTGCCGAAGCGGCCGGTGAGCAGATACGTGCGATCCTCGGCGCCGCCGAACCAGTCGGGGGAGTGCACCGCCTCGCCGGACCCGATGGTGGCGGCAACCTCCCAGTCGTATTCAGCCGCGGGACCTTTGAGGCTGACGCCCCAGTCCCACTTGAGCCCCAAGTCGGTGCCCTCGAGCGGCAGCAGGAAGCGCTGGCGCGGCGCCATCACCGGGTTCATGCCGTAGGGAATCACGAACTCGCCGACCCGCAGCGTGAAGCGGTCCATCCCTTCCGGGTTGAAGCGGAACCAGAAATCCTGCGGCGCGAACTTGATCGGCTCCAGGCCGGTGCCGTCCTCCATGCGGTCGTAGACCAGCCGCGGATGCAGATCCATCGCGGTCAACGGGAACCAATCGGGCAGCGCCTGGCGATTGATCCACGACTGCGCGTTGAACGTCTGGACATAATCCGCGCCGATGTAGTTGCCCGGCGGCCGGGGCGAAAGCTCGAAGTGGTCCTTCGTCATGTCGCCCGGCGGCACGCCCCGCGTACCCTTGGGGGAGTAAAAGGCCGAGAAGACGGCTTCCTTGTAGAAGAAGGATCGGCCGGGGCTTTCGTCCTCGTCGTGCGTTTCGGCGGCGATGGGCAGCGCTGGCAAGAGCACCACCGTCAGGGCTACCACCCCCACGCGTAACCATAAACCCTTTGTGCGCGATGGCTTACCTAAGACGAGATCCACCCCTTCCTCCTCCTGCTCCCGGGTAGAGCACCGACTTGCATAACATCCGGAGCCACAGGAAGCACGGCTCAAGCCTGACCGCGGTCACTCTATGGGCTGACCGCTGCCGATTCGGCCGGGGGACAAACGGTGCCGCCGGGGCTTGGGGCCAACAACGAACGAGGCTGCGGCCTTGCTTCCCATAGCCTGCGATTGTGCCCATACTCGGTCGCGCGGGCCGGCCGGGCGGCGCCAGCACGATGGCAGCAGAGCAGAGCAAGATCGCACGAACGGCGCTGGAGCCGTGGCAGCAGCCGCGGCCGTTTCCGGGCGTGCGCGCCGTTCGCATAGCGTTGCGCACGGCCCACCTGCTGGCCTTCGGGGCGTTGTATGGCGGCCACATCTATGACGTGGCGCCGCAACGGCTGAGCGCGGCACTCTGGGCCACGGTGGCCACCGGCGCAGCCCTGATGGCCGTGGAGATGTACCGCTCGCCACTGTGGCTGATGCAGGTGCGGGGCCTGGCCGCGATGGCCAAGATCGTGATCGTCGCAGCCGTGGCAGTCAACTGGGAGCTGCGGGTGGCGCTGCTGAGCGCGGCCGTAATTATCGGCGGCATATCGTCACATATGCCCGGCCGCCTTCGCTATTACTCGATCGCCCACGGCCGGGTCGTCGGCAGCCAGGAGGCGGGGTGAAGGTCTATTGCCTCAGCGGCACGAATACCAGAAAGCTCTCGTCACGAAAGACCAGCTGATAGCTCTTGGGATCGAGGGCGAGAACATTACCCAAGGCGTGCGTGGCCGGAATCACCAGCACGTCGGGACCCCAGCGCTTCAGCGTGTTCAGCCAGTCGTTCTTCACGTTCATGACATCGTAGGCCCGCAGGAAGTGCTCGGCCGGCACCCACTGTGTGCGACCGTCAGTGGTGACGCGGAAGTCGAGATCCGGCCGCTGCTGGTACAAGATCCAGCGGCACCAGCCGCCGTGGTTGAAGTGTGTCAGCACCCGCAGGTGCTCGCGCGGCGGCCGCGGGCTGAGGTCGAGAGTCGTGATGTGCCGGCAAGCGGCCACTGGCAGCATCGCGGTGATGTACTCGTCATTATCGTGGAGCCAGGGGAAGTGGCGAGCGGCATGTACCGCGGCGCCCAGCAATACCAGCGCCACGATCGCGCTGGCCACCGGCCGCTCCCAGCGCCGGACCCGACCCAGCGGCACGTGCGCCAGTAGCTGCAGCTGGCGCACGAAGTAGGGCAGTCCGGCCACCGCAAATACCGCGACGAATTTGAGACTGCCGATTGCCAGCAGGACAAACACAACCGCCGACAGCCCCGCGCCGATCCGCGCCACCAAGCGGCGCCAGCTGAAGGTGCGCGCCACCACGATGACGTAAAGCAGGATCAGCCACGGGGTGAAGCCTTCGGTTGCAAGCGCGCCGCGAAACTCGCCAATGGTCGTCTTCAGCTCGGCCGGCATGGTGAAGTAGTCCCACAACAGGGCATAGTTCATGAACAGAGACGGCGGCATGAATCCGAACGGCAGCAAGCCGTAAGGCGAAATCAGTCCCGCCCCACTCAGCAGCACCGCCCCGCCCCAGGCGTAGGCGGCGCCGAACCTATCACTGCCGGTGAAGCGCGGGGCGCAACGGTAGAAGAACCACAGCGCCGGGATCAACGCCCAGTAAACGTGAACATTCACCAGCACCACGGTTAGCCCCAGCAAGTACGGCAGCTCCCAAGCGGCCGCCCTCTGAATCAGCCGGCGCACCGCCAGCGCCACCAGGCACAGCGACAGCATTTGCGGCCGCACCGACACGACGTGGCCGATGAGGGCCATGGCGCCGAAAAAGGCCGCCAGGGTGACGGCCATCGGCTGGCGCCGCGGCGACTCCAGCAGGACGATGTCCAGCACCACCGTGGCGAGGTAGGCCAGCAGCAGCCCGAGTGCCAGCCGCAAGCCCTGGTAGTGCCCGAGGCAATAGATCCCGTAGAGCGCTAGCTGCCCGAGCCAGTGATAATCATGCCAGAACGGGTTGAACGAGTTGACGAAGTCGTACGACGGCAGTGCGCGATGGTCGGCGATCCATGCGCCACCGGCAAGGTGCCAGCCCAAGTCCGGATCATGCGCCGGGTGATACCAGAAGGTCAGGCCGTAGATCGCCGCGGTGAGGTACAGCCACACGCGGCGACTGCGCTGCCTCTGATCTTCCTTGCCATCTCTCATTCCACTCCACGCGCCCGCGCCGGCCGCCGCCCGGCCGCCGGCAGCGCCGGCGCGATCGGTGCGCGCGAGATGCGCTCGATCTCGGCTCGGGTGAACGGGCGAGCGCCGGGGTGCGAGTTGTCTTTGAGCTGACGGCCGTCCTCGTCCACCATGCGGTCGAGCAGCACGCGTTCGAGGTCGATCCCGCGGCTGACCGCCACCGGCAGTGTCTTCAACACTGCCGGCGCGTTCACGTCCGACACGTCGATGATCGCCATGCCGCCGGCCGCGAGCCCGGCGTAAACGTAGGCCTTGTTCTTCGGCGGCTCGAAGGCGTTGGCCACCAGCAGATCAGACACCGCCCCCGCCGAGGTGAACGCCGTCACCACAACCGGTGATTCCGGATTGCTGACCCGGGCGATTACCAGGCCGCCGGCGCCGTCGGCCACGTACAGGTACTCGCGTTCGAGCGACCTCTGCGTGCTCGAACCCGGATCGTAGTGCGACTTGGTAAAGAGCGCGTGGGCGTCGGTGGTCGGCAAGGTCGCCGCCACATAGGGTGCGGTGGGATCATCGAGATTGACGATGCGCACGCCGCCCGCGCCGTCGGCCACATACGCCATCATGTTGAACGGCTTGGTGCCCTCCGTCACCGGGTCGGAATACCGCGGCCACGCCGCCACGTCGCGGGCATCGTTAGCGGCTGGGTCGGCCCCGTTCAAGTCGAGAGTGGCCACGACGCTGGCGGCGTTGGGGTCTTTGACGTCGATCACCAGCAAACCGCCGGGGCCGTCGGCCACCAGCACATACAACCCGTGCACCGCCAGCGCGCGCGCGTCGGTGGTGCGCAGGCAGCCGAGGAACAGCGGGTGCAACGGGTCGGCCAGGCTATAGGTCATCAAGCCGTCGGCACCGCCGGCAACTAACAGGGTCTTACCGGCGACCGCGACTTCGTGTCCGTTCGCAACCGGCGTGGTCGACACCACTTGCGGATTCGTCGGATCAGCCAGGTTCACGACCACCAGCCCTTGGGTGCCATCGGTGACGTAGGCGAGCTTGGCCAAGCCATCGACTTGATCGGTAACCACGGCCAGCCCTCGCGGATCGGGCAGGGCCAGCGTGCCAACCACGCCGGCTGCGCCCGGGTCCTTGCGGTTGATCACCGTCAGCGCTCCCTCCGGTGCCGGCGAGAGCGTGAACAGATACGTGCGTGAGAGATTGAAACCGTCGGTGCCCAGCCCCAGGGCGGCCGGGTTACGGTGGCACTCGAGACAATAGCGGGCATTCTTGCGGGTGGTGTGGGGCTGCACCGGGTTCATCGCCAAACCGGAGATGCCGGCTGCTGTCAGCGGCAGCTCCTGGTGCATGATCTGCTGGCCGGCGGCGTCCTTGACAGTGGTCAGCACCTGGCAGCCGGTCACAAACGGTGCGATCTTGCCCTCGGCGTTGTAGCCCATGTGGAAGTTCTTGAAGTTTACGAAGTACTTGTCATCGAGCACCGGCTTGCCCGGGGTTTGCGCGCCGGCGACCATATCGAGCGCGCTCTGGCTGAGGTCGCGGTTGAAGTGACAGCCGTAACAGTTGTTCTGCCACGCGGAATGGCAGGTGTAGCACTCGAGGCCGCCGCTTTCCTTGATGTGGTTGGCGTTCATCGCCGTAGCCGCGATCGGGTTGTGGAACGGGCTCTCCGGGTTGACGATGTCTTTGACCTGCTTGACCACGTGCTTCTCACCGGTGACCTTCGAGGTCAGCATCATCTGCCCGTCTTCCCAGGCCAGATTGGTCAGCGGCGAGCCGCGCGTGCTGACCATCGAGCCGTAGGCGGTAAGCGAGCCGTGGCAGTTCTCGCACTCGATCTCGGTGGCCTGATCCATGTGCCCGTAAATGTTGCCGTCGCCCATGACTTCGCGGCGCACGTGGCAGTCGATGCAGTGCAGGTTGCGTTCGTGATGAATGTCGGGCGGCGTCACCTGCGGGTCTTGCACGTAGTACGCGCCGTGGAGCTTGCGCGGCGTCAGCCCGGGGTAGTCGTCGCCCATCGGCGTTCCCGGCGGGGTTTGTGCCAGCCCGCGGAAACTGAGGCCGATGCGCGCACCGCGGATGTGGCAGTGGGTGCACTGGTCGGTCGGGATCTTGCGCGTGAGCTGGTGAATGCGCGGATGGCCGACCTCGGTCTTGTTGATGGTGTGGTCGCCCGACTCGCTCAACGCGGCGTTGGTGTACGGCATGTGACAGGCGGCGCAGCCTTCGGAGCGGTAGTTGCCTTCTTGGCCGGCTACGCCGCGCACCGCCGCGCCGCGCGACCACAGGTGGCAGCGGGTGCAGATCTTGCGCGGAACATCGCCGTAATGGCGCTGGACGGAGTCGAGCGGCCACTCCTCGTCCTCAGCCGGCACTTGACTGAGCGAAGCCAGCGCGCCGCGCTCGGCGGGGATATCGCCGTCTTCGTCGCTCACCGGCATGTTACCCCAGATCGCGGTGCGATCCGGTAGGATGCCGTTCTGGTAGGCGCCGCCGGTGAGATGGCCGGTGGTGGAGGCCATCATCGACTTCATCAGATCGTCGACGTATGGCGCGTGGCAAGCGCTGCCGCCGAGGCCGTCGCGGCCGCAAGTTGAGCGCACCACCCGCAGGTTGCTCGGGTTCAAGAACTGCAGGTAATCGCGGTCGGCATAGTCCTGCGGCAAGATGGTCGCGTTTTGCGGCAGCGGCGCTTGCGCCTGCACGTGCGCGCCGTCCTTGGTCGTCGCCTGCGGATTGCCGGTGTGACAGTGGGTACAGCCGAGGGCTAACTTAGTGTGTGCCGTCTCAATGCCGGCGTGACAATCAATGCAATGGCCGGTCGCGGCCGCCACCGCATCGGTGGGCGTGGCGGTCGGCGTCTCGGTCGCGGTGGCCGTCGGCGTCGCCGTGGCCGTCTCGGTCTCAGTCTCGGTGGCAGTTGCGCTAGCAGTGGTGGTAACCGTCGGGGTCAGCGTGGCGGTCGCCGAGTTGGTCGGCAGCGGCGTAAGCGTCGGCGTCGCGGCCGGTGTTTGGCTGGCGGTGCCGGTCGGTGTGGCCACTGGCGTGGGCGTTGGCCCCGGCTGCCCGTCATCACCGGCACAGCCCGCCACCAGTGTCACCGCTGCGATCACCAGCAGTGAGTAGGTAGCTGTCAGCAGACGTGCGCGAGCCATAGCCCTCTCCTGTTCCGCGACCAAGACGGCCGCTACCTCGAGACAGCGCCGGCAGCGAAGCCGGCCGCAGGCTCTTTAGTCGCTTTCTACTGCCGAGGCAACGCGGCCACGGCTTCCATTTCACAAAGGAGGTTGGCGCGGCAGACCGCGGCATTGACTATGGCATTGGGGAACCCTTCGACGCCGTGATGGCGAAGGATGTCGCGCAGGCGCGGGGCATCGCCGGCGTGCTTGACATACGTCACCGCCGAGACCAGGTCGCGCAGCGACGCGTTCTGCGCCGTCAGCAGGGCCTCCACGTTGATGATCATCCGCTCCACCTGGCGCTCGAAGTCGCCGACGTGGGCGGTGTGCCCTTCTTCGTCCACGCTCGCGGTTCCCGAAACGTAGAGCGCGACCTTGTTGGCCTCGACGACCTTCAGCCCGCGCGAGAAATCGGCGCCGTAAGTCCACGCCTCGTTGAGCGTGGGCGTGGTCATCACCCCGACTTCCAGCGGCGCGGGCGACTTGATGGCATAGAGGGACATCGAGAAATTGTGCCGGCCCGCGAACGGTGCCCCCCCGATGCCGGTGCTGGCCGGGCGCAGACTAATGCCGCTGCGGCGGAAGAACTCCCTGCGGGCGCGGTTGAACTCGGCGTAGTCGCGGTCGATGTCGCGCAAGTGGATCCAGGTGCGGACCACTTCGCCGAAGCTCAGCCCTTGCGCCCGCAAGAGCTGCTCGGCGGCGAGCAACATGCCGAAGGCTTCGTCGAACGCGCTGCCGTCGCTGCCGAAAATGTTGCCGGCATAGAGGTATTCTTGCGCCCCCAGGCGAACCACCCGCGCCGCAAAGCGCGCACTGGCGGCGCAGCCGCAGGTGGGCGCGCTCCACACCGTGCGCCCGAACTTCTGCGCCCGCTGGCGCGGAATCACCGCCAGCGCGGCGATCTCAACCCGCGCACGTGGGTCCAACGGCGGCTGCTCGATGCAGGTCGAAGCCGGCCGGCAAACTCGGCAGCTGAGCTCGCCCAGCACCTCTGTACGCACGCGCCGGAATGCGGCTAGGTCGCGGCCGATGTCACGGAAGAAGATGGTTTCGTGCACGACGTGACGTACGCCGCCGCCAGCCGCGGCCAGCGCCTGGTGGAGCCCCCGGTAAAGCGAGCGTGTCTGGCCGGCGACATCGCCCGCCGCCGCCCGCGCCGGCGCGCAGAGAATGAAGAACTCATCGGCCTCCGGGCCCGCAAAGCGGCGCATCGTGCACTTGCTGTCGTTCGAGTTGATCGTCAGTTGTTGCTCGCCGTACATCATGGCTCACCCCTTTCATCGACACGCCGCCAGCTCGACTGGCGCTGCCGCAGCCCGATCGCGGTTAAGGCCAAGCGCTTGCAAACGGCCGCCTGTCACGCGGGCGAGCGGCGCCGGCCCGGCGCGGTTACCCGCGGCATCAAACTCGATCCACCCGCTCAGCCCGTGACACCGTGTTGCCGCCAGCGCTGCCCGCGGGGATGCGCCCGCCCTGTCGGATTGCAGCGCCGCGAGCAACACCCGCGCGCCATCGTAACCGTAAGCCGCGGCCGCGCCCGGCTCGTGCCCGTAGGCCGCGATGTACTCGGAGCGAAAGCGCTCGGCCGCCGGCCCTGCCGGCGCGGGCGCGGCCAACACCATGCCTTCCGCCCCCTCCCCCGCCACCGCCAGGAAGGCCGTCGTGGCCAGCGCCAGGGGACCGAAGAAAGGCAAGCCGACACCCGCCCGGCGCAGCTGGCACACCACCCGCGCCGCCGCGCCGGCGGGCTGCAAGAAAAGCACCGCCTCGGCGTCTCCGGCACGCACTGCCTCCGCTACCCGGTCACCGTTCGCCTCGTTTTCAGCCACCGCGATCACCTGCGGCACGGCTGCGCCCCGAGCACTGAGCACCCGCGCAAACGTTTCGAATGCCACGCGCGAGTCGTACTGCGACTGCGCTAGCACCACCGCCAGGCGGCGCACGCCGTATAGCTCCTCGAGCAGCGCAGCAGCCTGCTGGCGATCATCGGGAACCAGGCGGAAGAACCACGGCACCTTGATCCGCGTCAGAGTCGAATCGGAGACCCACGGGGTGAGCAGCAGGAAGCGCCCTTTGCCGCGCGTCACTACCTGTTCGGCAAGGTGTGCGCTGCGGCCGTCAAGCGGACCGAGCACGGCCTGTACGCCCTCGCCGTACACCAACCGCACCAACTCGCCGGCGCCCGCGCTCCACTGGCCGGCCCCCGCCGCCGTCACCGCGCGGCACGCGAGCGGGCATTGCTGCAGCGCCAGCTCGGCGCCCCGGCCCACCTCCGCCGCTGCTGCCGCGCCCGCACCATCGGCGGCGAAAAACATCCCGATGCGCGCCTCACCCCCGCCAGCGGCCCCACCCGGCGCCGCTAAGATACATGCGATGAGCGCGGTGAGAAGACGGAAGCGGGGGTTACAACGAATCAAACGGATCAAGAGAATTGAGACCAACGGATGGGCGGGCTGGGAGGTCCCCATCCGGCCAATCCGCTTAATCGGTTCAATCCGCTGTAAAAGTCCTTGATCCACAAGCGCCTACTGCTTTTGCGCCGGACGGAAGTAGTGGAAGCGGCCGTCTTTCACCTCGGCCAGCCAGGGCTGGCGGACGTTGTTCAGTGTCGAGTCGAACTCGATCGTGCCGGTGACACCTGCGAAGGTCTTATTGGCGAACAACGCATCGCGAATGCGCGCACGATTGAGCCCGGCGCGGCGAATGGCGGCGATGATCAGATTGGTGCCATCGTAGGCGTGGGCACTGAACGCCGTCGGCTCTTCACCGAACCGCTCGCGATAGCGGCGCTGGAAATCGAGCCAGGCCGGATCGTTCCGCTCCGGGTTGAAGGTCGCGCTCGCCACTACCCCCTCTGCGGCGGCGCCGGCGGCTGCAAGAAATTCCGGATGCACGGCGCGGTCGGAGGCAAAGATCGGCAGTATCAGGCCGCGCGCCCGAACCGCCTTGACGATCAACCCCAGCTCGCGCGGGTTGCCGAGCAGGAACAGCGTCTCAGCGTTGCTGCGGGCGATGTTATCGAGCTGCGCGGAGAAATCCCTGTCGCCGTTTTTGAAACGTTGCTCGATTACGACCGGATGGTTGAGCCGGCGCATCGCCTGAACGAACTCGGCCACCCCCACCCGGCCGTCGCGGTCGTTGACACGCAGCAGCGCCACCCGCGCAAGGCCGCGGCCGCGCAGGATGTAATCGGCGAGCAGATAAGCGCTCTGGCGATCATCGCTCATCACCCGCGCGATCCAGGGGATCGCGTGCTCCAGCAGCGTGGGGTCGGAGGAGCCGGCGTTAACGATCGGGACCTCGGCTTTCAAGGTGGCCCGGGCAAGTACGTGCTGGTGGTTACTCTCGACGCCGCTCAAGATCGCCCACACGCCGTCGGCGTAGGCGAACTGCGCCAGCTCATTCGAGGTCTGACCCCATTGCACCAGGTCGGTGCGGCGCACCAAGGCAAACGGCTGGCCGTTAAAACCGCCGGCGCGGTTGGCGTCTTCAACCGCAAGCTGCGCGGCGCGCAGCATCGGGCGCCCGAACAGCTCGGCCTTGGGATCGCCTTGTACCCCCGAACGCAATCCGGGCGGGAGCGTGGGCCGGTCCTGATCCTCGAGCGGACCGATGAAACCGATCCGCACCTCAGTGACCGGCAGGGCCGGCTTCTCCCTCCCGACACCGAGGAACTCGGGCGCGGTGGTGAAGAATTCGTGGTAGACGCCGAGGTGGCGATAGGGCAGGAGTTCCTCGGGCGTGTTGGCGTAGTGAAAACGCGCCGGAACCGCGGCGGGCGCGGCGGGCGCCGGCAGCGCTGCCGCGCCCGCCGCGGGTATCGGCGGGATCGTCAGATGCGGATCCGGTTGGCCGCGGCTGACGCCCTGCTCGGTGGCGAGCCAAAGCATGTCATCCTGGAAGTCCACCCCGAGCACGAAACTATGGGCCATCGCGCTCTCGGTGACGAGCGTAGCCGCGGGCTCTCGGCCGCGGCTGAAGCGGACCTCGCCCCGGCCATCTTCAGCACGCCGGTAACTCACCCAATTGGCGCCGTCAGTGGCACTGAGCCCCTTGTCCGTGGCGCACCACGCGACCCGGCCGCGCGCCCGCACGAACTGGACGAAGTTGCTGGCCAAGCCGCTGTCTTCGGCGAAATAGCTGCGCCAGGCGCGGCCGTCATAGCGCGCCAGGCCGAAGTAGCTAGCCTGCCACAGCAGGCCGTCCCTGAAGTCAACACCCGCAGTGACATCATGCACCGGGCCGTCGTCAGGCAGCAGATCGATCTCCATCTCCTTGTCGGGATCACGGTACTCGCGCCAGCGCTGGGTGGTCTTTTCCAGCTCCAGCACGCCGCCGCCCCAGGCGCCGAGGTAGACCTTGCCGCGCTCGATGGCGGCCGAATAGGTCCAAGGCTCGGCCATCGGCGTGTTCTGCTCGGTGAAAACCGTCCAGGCGCCGGTGCGTAGGTCGAGCCGGCTGGCGCCCATCGCCGTGGCGGCCCAGATCTGGTCCTCGTCGGGATCGCATTCGACGTCGTTGACGAAGTCGTTGGAAAGTCCGCTGGAAAGTTGGGTGAAGGCATCGAAGCGCCCGCCCGAAAAGCGCGCCAAGCCGCCCATCGTGCCGATCCACAGATCACCAGTGCGCGGGCTGACATCGAGCGCGAGCACGACCGGATGCGGCAGCCCGTCCTGCACACCCCACGAGCGCCAGCGCCCATCTTCGTAACACGCCAACCCCGACTCGGTGCCGGCCCAGACCCGGTCGCCGTCAACCCGGATGGCAAGAACTTTCTGTGACGGCAGACCAGCGGCGACGGAGAAGTTGGTCCACCGCCCGATCACCGGGGCACTCAAGACATCGACCTCTGCGGCCTCGACCCCGCGCGGCGGGCCAAGGCCAACGAGCAGTAGGGCGCAGAGCGCGCGCAACCAGCGCGAACACCAGGCACTCGGGTCCATGCTCATGCCATTCCCTCACAAGGTCTTCAGGTACTCGATCAGGTCGTTGAGATCGCTCTTCGACATGTCGATGGTGACACCGTGAGTGTCGTAGGGGTTGAAGCGGGTCCAAATCTCCTCCAGCGAGGCGGCTTTGCCGTCGTGGAGGTAGGGCGCCGACTGGTAGAGGTTGAGTAGCTGCGGCGTGTCGAACTCCTTGTGATCGTCGGTCGTGGAGGCCGAGCCGACATCGAACCGCTGCCGGCCGGTGAACCGCGGCGGCGGGTGGCAAGTGATGCAGCGGTCCTTAGCCTCGATCGGCTTACCGTTGCGCATGGTGCCGCGCTCGAACAGCGCTCGGCCGCGCGCTTGCGCCGGGGTCAGGGCGCCGCCCGGCGAACGGTGGCGGTTGGGCGGGTTGCGCAAGGAGCGCATAAACGCCACCAGGGCGTTGAGATCGGCGGGCGAGAAGGGCTCGACGCGAGTGAGAAAGCGGGCGAAGCGGATGCCGCACTGCATGTACATGCTGGTGTTCTTACCGTCCCATTTGAACGGGGCGGTGCCGTCGATTCCGAGCAGGGTGCGGTTGTCGACCAGGTTGCGGCCGAGGCCGTCGGGCTCGAAGTCGTACTGCAAGCGGTCGACGTGATTGTTGGGGTGACAGCTGCGGCAACTGAACTGGCCCTGGAACGTGCGCGCGGCACTGTTGAACAGCCGCTCGCCGCGCCGCAGCACGGTTTCACTCTCAGTGACGCCAACGTCGATCGTCTCCGCCACCACCAGCCGCTCGAGGTCGATCACGGCGATGCGGTCGGCGAGCCGCTCGGCAACGTAGAGCCACCTGCCGTTGGGCGCCACCGCCAGCCCCTTTGGGTTGGCGCCGACGGCGATGCGCGCGCGCACGTAGCGCCGGCTGAGGCCGAGATGGTTGGCGAAGGTGGCCAGATCATCGGCCGAGGCCGAGGTCAGCAGGGCACGGAGTCGTTCGACGTCGATGACCGTGATCACGTCCACCCCGGAATGACTGACAAACGCGAGTCGACCATCGGGCGTGATGACGACGTCGCAGGGATCGGCGTAGAAGGCATTGGGTTCATCGAGCAGCACCTGCGCCACACGGCCAGTCTTGAGATCGATGACGCCAAGGCCGTTGGTCATCATCCAGCCGCGGGCCACCTGAATGGCCGGCAGCAGATTCTTCGGCCGCACCAGTGTGAACAGCGCCAGGTCGCCTTGCGGCGCCACCGCGATTCCTTCGAGCAGGTGCGCGTTCACCACCGCGCTGCGGGTCGCCACCACGCGCCGCTCGACATCGATGACCGTGACCTCGGAGACCGGCGGCTCGGGACGGCTCTTGGGGTACGAGAGCTGGCCGGTGACCAGCAGGCGTTTGCCGTCGGGCGTGAGCGCGACAGCGTACGGGTTGCTACCGGCCGGCAGCCGCCTAACCTCGGCGCCGCGGGCCAGCAGGACCACGCTGATGTCGTTGCTGAACCAGTTCGCGACCAACAACGTCCCGCCGTCGCCTGTGAGCGCGAGCCCGGCGGGCTCATCACCGACCGCGATGGTAGTGCTCACAGCGCCGGCGTCGAGATCGACAACCACAACCGAATCTTCGCCTGCGTTCGAGACGTACGCGCGGTGTCCGTCAGGAGCCAGCGCGACGCTGTGCGGCTTGGCGCCGACTGCGATCGTCCGCCGCAGCCGCCGGGAGTCGAGGTCGACTTCGAGCAGGGCGCCGGCTTGCATCGCGGTGGCGTAGAGCCGCCGGCCGTCGGCGGACACCGTGAGATTGAGGGGGGAGCGGTAGCCGGGGCGGGCGAGACGGTCGCCGAGGGTGCCGCCGTAGCCGACGTAGTGGCAGGAGAGGCAGCCGACCGCGGCCGGCTCGGCGCCGGTGTAGAAGCGGACGTGCTCGCTCGCGCCGCGGTACGCGGCCGCGCCGGCGAAAAGCAGCACCAGCACCGCCAGCGCAGCGCGGCCCAGCTTGTGCCGTATGCCTCCTCTCCAGCTCACGGCGAGTGAGCCTCGGATTGCGAGTCGGCCGCCGCCAGCGGCGTGGCCGGGCGCGATAGCGCCCGCACCACGCGGTTGTCGGGCGCCAGCTCGGGGTCCTCGTGACAGCCGATGCAGCCGCGGTTCTCGTTCGGCCGCACCCAGAAACCGCTGTGATCTGCTGCCCGCACGCCGGTGCCGTCGAGCAGCTCTAAGTGCAAGGGCTGGTCGGCCGGCACCTCGATGAAGAACGAGCCGTCGTCTTCCACCGGGGCCTCGCCCAGCACCGTGCCGCCGGCCGCCAGCACGCGCACGGCCCGCACCACGCCGCCCGTGGCCGCCGCCATCGTCGCCAGGCGTGAAGCGTAAACATCAAGGCAGAGCAGCGTGCCGCTGGACTTGCGCTCGTCGACCACGCTGGTGAGCCTGAGCGGCCGGGGCTGCGGCGCCGCCGCCTGCGCCGACTTGCCGAAGCTCACCGGCGATCCGCGCGCCTCCGCGCCCCCGTTTGCGCCGCCGGCGAGGATCGCGCGCTCGCCCAACGGCTGGTGGGGCGAGACCGAGACGAGCCGCTCGCTCGCGCCTTCGCCGATCTTCTCGGTGAACAGCACGTGCCCGTCGTGCAGCCACGGCCCGCCTTCGATCGAAGCGCGGTCGGCCGGCGCGCTGAAGAGCTGCAGCCCGGTGCCGTCCGGATTGACCACGAACAGGCGGCCCGGGGCCGCGCCCTCGAGCGGGTGGCGCCGAAAGACGATACGGCCGTCGGGCAGCAGCGCCGGCGCCCGGTCCCGTGCTTCACCGAAAGTGATACGACGCGCCTCCCGGCCATCAATTGGCGACACGTAGAGGGCGCTGGCCGCGCCGCCGGCAGCGCCGGCGGGCGCGCGCGCGAACACGCGCCGCCCGTCGGGTAGAACAAGCGTATCGGCGCCGTCGGCGCCGCGGCTAGCCACCGTGGGCGCGGACCACAGGCGAGCCAACACGAGAGCAGCGAGCGCCAGGGCCGCGATCACTGTTTGCCGGCCGCTCGTGGCGGCCCTAAGCATCGGGCTCCTCGACGCTCAGCACCTGCCGCACGGCTGTATCACTCAGCACTTGAGCCTTGCCCGAGGGCCAGCGGATCTCGATGCGCTCGACCAGTTCGGCCGACCCCAGGCCGAAGTGCAAGCGCGGATCGTTCTGCGAGAGATAGCCTGCACTCGAGCGGCGGGCGGCGGCCTGCGTGCGCCCGCCGGCGGTTATCGTGACTTTGGTACCGAGGCCGTCGCGGTTCGAGCGCGGCGCGGCGCCCTTCGGCTTACGTCCCATCGCGCCGCGCAGTTGCAGGTCGATCCAGGCGTTGCGGTTGCCGCCGTCGTTGCGTAGGAGCACCGCCGGGCTGTTCAAGTTGACAACGATGACGTCGAGGTCACCGTCGTTGTCGTAGTCGGCGTAAGCGCTGCCGCGCGCCATCCACTCGTGCTGAAAGAAGTCGCCCCAGTGCTCGGAGACATCGCGGAATTGGCCCAGCTGGTTCTCGAACAGCTGGCCCTCCTGGCCGAAGAGGCGCGAGAGGTCGGCGTTGACTTTGAAGATGTCGGGGTCGGCGTCGTTGTCGAAGTCGAAGAAGAACGAACCCCAGCCGACGAACTGCGCACTGTGCCGGCCGACGCCGGCCGCGACCGAGACGTCGCTGAAGCGGCCTTCGCCGTCGTTGTGAAAGAGCGAGGAGAGCGAGCTGTCGGAGACGAAGATGTCGACGCGGCCGTCACCGTCGTAATCACCGAAGTCGACCGCCATGTGCGCGGTGGAGTCACCGGCGCTGTTGTAGGCGACGCCGGCCGGCAGCGCGGCTTCGCGGAACTGCTTGCCGCCCTGGTTGAGGTAAAGGAAGTTCTCCATCGCGTCGTTGGAGACGTAGACGTCGTCAAACCCGTCGTCGTCGAGATCGGCAACCGCCACGCTCATGGCGCGGCCGGCGCCGTCGATGCCGGCGCGCTCGGTCACGTCCTCGAAGGTGCCGTCGCCGCGGTTGCGGTAGAGAAGGTCGCGCTCGCCGGCGTAGGCCAGTGGTCCGGGAAAGCCGTCCGGGGCATAGTACAGGTTGTATTTGGGATCGAACTGAATGTAGTTGCCGACGTAAAGATCGAGCCAGCCGTCGCGGTCGTAGTCGAGCCAGGCGGCCGCCGCCGAGCAGCGCGGATCACCGACCCCGGCACGCGCGCTCACGTCCTCGAAGCTGCCGTCAGCGCGATTGTGAAACAGAACGTTGGGGCCGTAATTGGCGACGTAGATGTCGGGGAAGCCGTCGTTGTCGTAATCACCGGCAACCACTCCCATCGAATAGCAGCCGGCGCAGCCGACACCGGCAGTGACGGTCACATCGTCGAAGGTGCCGTTGCCGCGGTTGTGGAAGAGCCGGTTGAGCCAAGCCCCGCGCGGGGCGTCGCCCTTCGAGATCGCCTGGTGATGTTTCCCGGTGGCGAGGTAGAGATCGGTGTAACCATCCTGATCGTAATCGAGCCAGGCGGCGCCGCTGCCCACGGCTTCGACGAGGTTCGAGAACAGTTCGTCACCGAAGGAATGGACGAAGTCGATCCCGGCGGCCGCGGTGACATCGACGAATGCCGGCGTGCCTTCGGCGGGCAGCGCCGGTCGCGACGCCGCCGGCGGCGAGCGCGGCGGGCCGCGGTCGCATCCTATGATCGCCATCAGCGTGAGAACCAGCGCCGCCGCGAGCGCGGCGTTAACGGGCGTACCGACAAGCGCCACCGCTCGCTCTCGCCGCCGGCGCCACGATGACCGTGTCATCATTGGGACCCGCCGCTCAGATTTCGGACATTCCCATCTGCCACCGCGCTCTCCCGCCGGCAGGACCGGCCCTGCCGGCTGCCGCCGCGATATATGCAGCGGCTAGCGCTCGGCTGGCAAGAGAAAAAGTCTGATGCGGCGGTGAAGGCGCGCTGATCCAGTGCGAGCCGCGGCTCAGCTCAAGTTCACGGCCACCACGCCGATGATAATCAAGCCCAGCGCCGCCGCTTTCAACGCCGTCAGCGGCTCGCCGAACCAGACGATCCCGATGGTGGCGATGATCGCGGTGCCCAGCCCGGACCACACCGCGTATGACACGCTGATGTCGATGTGTTTCACCGCCAGCGTCAGCGAGACGATGCTGAGCAGATAGAAGATGAAGATCAGGGCCGATGGCCCCGGCTTGCTGAAGCCGTGCGACAGCTTCATGCAGGTGGTGCCCGAGACCTCCAAGAGAATCGCCAACACCAGGTAGACCCAGCTCACACCACACCCCCGCGTGACGACTCAGTGAAACTTCGACTCACTTGCGGCGCGCGATGAAGCGCCCCTGCGCCACTTTGCCGGCGTGCGCCAATTCGCGGATGAACATCATTTCGCCGGCCAGCGCCCCCATCACCTCGGCATTGAAACCGATGATGCGCAGGGCGTCGTAAGTGAGCTGCATGTCGATCATGCTGAGGTAGAGGTCCATGTACGGGGCGAACCGGCCGGTGTCGTCCGCCGCCTGCACGGTGCAGCCGTTGTCGGCCAGCGCGCGGGCGTAGCCGGGGATATCTTGCAGCGTGGGGAATTTCATGAAGCGCATGAAACGCTCGGCTTCGGCGTCGGTGAGCCCCTTGGGCCCCTCGACCCAGTCGGTGAAAGCGATCGTGCCGCCGGCTTTGACGACGCGCGCCGCTTCGGCGACGAGCTTGGCCTTGTCGGTAACGTAGCACCAGGCGTCTTCGCCCCAAACGAAATCCGCGCTGGCGCCGGGCAGACCGCTGTTGCAGACATCGGCCTGCACGAAGCGAATGCGGTCGGCCAAGCCTTCTTGCACACAACGCTCGCGGCCGCGCTCGACCACGGTGGTGGTGGCGTCAACGCCGGTCATCGCCGCGACGTTGCGAAATCGCACCAGGAAGCGCATGCCGGCGCCGTTGCAGCAGCACAAGTCGACACCGTTGAGGCCGGCGCCGATACCTGCGCTCTCGGCCAGATCCAGCGACGACTTGAAGCCGCCGATGTGGATCTGCTGGCCCATGATGAGCTCCCACAGATCACCCTCATGTCCGTCGTAGACCGCGTTGACCTCGGCCAGACCAATGTTGGCAACGGATTTCATTAGGCCCTCCTGTGCGCGTTACGCGCCGTGGGTACGGCTACCGCCGTGGCGTTGGTCGGGCAAGCGACAGCGTCAGTGCTCAGCTCTTTCGCTGATGCGCGTCATGCCCAGCCTGCCCGCCGCCGGCCGGCATCAGCCACGGCGGCGCGCCGTTGCGCGCGAGCGGTGCGCTTGCGGCGCTGCTCCGCCGCTGCCGGCTGGGCCTCGGCCAGTGCGCGCCGGCGCGCAAAGCCGCCGCCGAGAACCGCGGGCCGCGCCTCTGGGCTGGCGATCGACGCCCCCGTGTGGCAAGTTGCCCGAGGCTTGTTGACGTTCGACTGCGCGGCCTTGAACGGCCGGCCGAGGTTGCGATACGCAGATGGAACGTTACGTTCGATTGGTTGTGCGCTACCGCGTCGCGGTGGTGATCGCGGTGCTGATCGTCACGGCTGCGCTCGCGACGCAGGCCCGTCACGTGCATTTGGAAATCCGCCGGCGCGCGCTCGAGCCACAGCAGCATCCGTACGTGCAGATTCACAATCGCATCACCGAGCTGTTCGGCGGTGGGACGATTGCCATCGCCGGGGTCATCGCGAATCAGGGCGACATCTATACGCCGGAGGTGCTGGGCAAGATCTATCGGATCACACAGGGCCTGCGTGAGGCACCCGGCATCATCGAGGCCAACTTGTTCAGCATTGCCGCGCCGAACGTCAAGGCGGTGGTCACGGGCCCGGATGGCACGATGGAGGTCCACCCGCTCATGGAGGCGCCTCCCACCACACCCGAGCAGATTCGCGCGCTGCGGGACACGGTCCGACAAGACAAGCTGTTCCGAGGCAACCTGGTATCCGCCGATGAGACCGCCACGGTTATCGTGGCGGATTTCGACGACACGCGGGCGAACGACGTCGCCATCATGCAGAGTTTCGAGAAAGTGTTCGCACCGGAGCGCGACGCGAGCGTGACGATTGCGTTGGCTGGGGTACCCATCTTGCGCGCGTGGTTGCGCCACTACACCGGACTGATCGGCGTGCTGTTCCCGCTCGCCGTGGTGGTGATCGGCCTCGTGCATTACGACGCGTTCCGCACTGCCCAGGCGGTCTTCCTTCCGCTGGCCACGGCCCTGCTGAGCGTCATCTGGGCGCTGGGGATCATGGGCTTGGTGGGGCGCCCGATGGACACCTGGAGCGCGATGACCCCGGTCGTCATCCTGGCGGTGGGTGCGGGCCACGCCGTGCAAATCCTCAAGCGGTACTACGAAGAATACGCGCTGGTGGGCGAGAGCCAACAGGCGGTGATTCGCGCGGTGACAGCCGTGGGGCCGGTGATGCTGACCGCGGGCCTGATTGCTGCCGCAGGGTTCGGCTCCCTCACCACCTTCGGGATTGCCAGCGTGCGCGCGTTCGGCCTGCTGCTGGCCTCGGGGATCTTGAGCGCGCTGGTGATCGAACTGACCTTTACGCCCGCGTGTCGCTGCCTCTTGCCGCCGCCACGAAAGCGCGAGCTGCGGCGTGAAGAGGAATCGCGCTGGCTCGATCGGATGCTGGAGGGTCTCGCAGCCGTTGTCACCCACCGGCCGCGGGTTGTCTTGGCCTGTGCCCTGCTCACGGCCGTGCTCGCGCTCGCCGGCGCCTCGGCCGTTCAGGTGGATAACAGCCTGCGGTTCTGGTTCGCGCCCTCGACGCAGGTGCGGAAGGACGACGCCTTGTTGAACGAGAAGCTCGCCGGCACCTCCACGCTGCGCCTCCTCGTCGATGGCGACCGAGACAACGTCTTGCAGGAGCCGCGCGTGCTGGAAGCGATCAGCGATCTGGAGCGCTTTATGGAGACGGATGACCGCATCGGCGGCGTGACCTCGATCGCCGATCACCTCAAGCGGATGCACCAGGCGATGAACGGTGGCGATCCTGCCTTCTACGCCATACCGGACAACGCGCGCCTGATCGCGCAGTACCTTCTGTTGTACGACATGGCCGCCGGTCCAGAGGGCTTGAGCGCGTTTGTCGATGGCACGTATCGGCGGGCCGTCATCCGCGCGCTGAGCAAGACCGACGAGGCGGCATTCTCGCGCGGCATTCTCAAGCGCTTGCAGGACTTTGCGGCCGAACGATTCCGCGGTTTACCGGTGCAGGTCGACATCGCCGGGGGCGCGCTCGGGGTGCTAACAGCGATGAACGAGGTGGTCGTGCGGGAGAAGATCGTCAACGTGTTGCAGATCGCGGCGATCATCTTCGTGCTATCCGCCGTCGTCCTGCGCTCGCTGGTCGGCGCGGTCTTTGTCCTGACTCCGCTCGCCATGGCGGTCGGCATCACCCTCGGCCTCATGGGGTGGACCCACACCTGGCTCGACATGAGCACGGCGGCGATCACGGCCATGGGCGTCAGCATCGGCGCGGACTTCGCCATCTACCTGATCTTCCGGATTCGCGAGGAGTTCGTGCGAACGGCGTCCTTGGAGGAGGCGATTCGCGGCAGCCTGCGGACATCGGGGAAGGCGATCTTCTTCGTGTCCTCGGCCGTGGCGCTGGGTTATATGGTGTTGCCGCTCTCCGGCTTCAGCATCTGGATTCGCCTCGGCGTGCTGACGGCCATCATCATTTCAGCGAGCGCACTGGCAACCTTCACGGTGATACCGGCGCTCGCCCTGGTCACAAACCCACGGTTCCTGCGTCATAGACCGTGACCGATCGCGACAGACGCCCCGCTTACCCGAGCGGCCGGTACTTGTTGCCACCGAGGCTGAACACGACCCGGCCATCCCGCAAGATGCTGGCGCTGCGGAAATCGCCCTTCACGTCCGCCGGCGTGCTCCAATCGGCTCCGAGCGTGTGCCAGTACCACGCAAAAATCGGCGGCTTGGCATCCTCGTACCCTTTCTGTGGCACGCTATAGGCGCGCGGCATAGACGTATCGAAAATTACTATTGGACAGGAATACCTCGTTGAACATAGGGTCGTCGAGGAGATGGCCATCGACTCTCACAGAGGAGGAAAGCAATGACGCAGCCTATCAGCGTGCCGTGGTCCGCGCCCGCGTTTACGCCCCCGCCACATCATTGGCCGGGCGTGCGGGTCATGGTGTTCCCGTTCGAGCCCAAGCCCGGCGCCGTCGAACGCATCCTGCCGCCGGGAATGGAGCCGGGCACGGGCCCCGCCCTGATCACCATGCTCAGCTATCCGCAGACGCCGATCATCCACCCGTTCAAGGAACTGGTAGTGATGGTACCGGTGCGGGTGGGCGAGGTCGAGGGCAACTACGTGCCTTACATCTACGTCACCACCGACGAGGCCCTGATTCCGGGTCGCGAGATCGCCGGCTTTCCCAAGAAGATCGCCGACGTCGTCTGGGAACGCGACGGCAATCATTTCCACGGCTCAGCCACGCGCTGGGGCAAGCGTATATTGTCACTCGAAGGCAGCATCGCCGGGCCGATGCCGGCCGAGATTGCCGCCGCTCAGGCCGAGGGCGCGCGGCGCCCCGCGATCAACTACAAGTTGATCCCAGGACCGGCCGGCGAAATCGAGATCGAGGAGATCACCGCGGTGCAGCTCGAACTCAAACAGCACTCGGTGGAAATGGGCCAAGGCAGGGTGCGCTGCGAGTTCTCCGAGCTCGACCCGCTGGCCGAGCTGGTGCCCGACGGCGACGGGCCGCTGCTGGCAATCCTCTCGGACAACACCATTCCGGCCGGCCGGGTGTTACGGCGCATCGACCGCCGCGGCCGCTGAGCCGAGCCGCAGTCGCTTTCATCACTGATAGTGTTTGAGAACCAGGATATACCGATGATCGACCTCACCCCCGAGCAACACGAAATCCAGCAGTGGGCGCGCGAGTTCGCCCGGCGCCACATCGTCCCGCGCGCGCTGGCGCTCGATCAGCAGCCCGAGAGCCCGCTGCGCGAGGAATTGCTGCGGGCCGCGGCCCAGAACGGCCTGCTCGGCGCCTCGCTGCCGGAATTTCTCGGCGGCATGGGACACGACCCGCTGACCTCGGCGCTGGTCACCGAAGAGATCGCCGCGGCCTGCTCCGGTTGCGCCGTGCTCTTCGGTGCCACAATGTTGGGTCTCACCCCGATCCTGCTCTCGGGCGATATCGACGCGATCATGCGCTTCGTGCCGCCGCTGGTGGCGTCGTGGGCCACCGATCAACCGCAGCTGGCAGCGCTGGCCGCCACCGAGCCGGACGCCGGCTCCGATTTCATCAACGGCAACCCCGCCGGCCGGATCCGCACGCGGGTAGAAAAGAAAGCGGGCGGCTACCTGATCAACGGCCGCAAGGTCTTCATTTCCAACGGCTCGATCGCCAGCCTCATCACCGTGTTCGCCTCGCATGATCCCAGCCGGCCGCTGCGCGAGCACATGAGCTGCTTCGCCGTACCCGCCGGCACACCCGGCTTCTCGGTCGGCCAGATCTTTCACAAGATGGGCCAGCGCGCCGCGCCGGCGGCCGAGCTGGTTTTCGACGATGTCTGGGTGCCCGAGAATCACCGCATCGGTGCCGAGGGCGGCGGCTGGGCGTTGAACCGGCTGATCATGTCGGTGACCCGAACGCCGGTGGCGGCCATCGCGCTCGGCATCGCCCGCAGTGCGTACGAAAAAGCGCTCGATTATGCCGAAACGCGCGTTCAAGGCGGCAAGCCGATCGTCGAGCATCAGGCGATGCAGCTGATGCTCGCCGACATGGCGATCCGCGTCGAAGCTGCCCGCGGGCTGGTGCAACGCGCCGCCCAGTCGATCGCGGGCGGGCAGCCGTCTCTTAAGCTCTCGTCGATGGCCAAGACCTTCGCTGCCGACGCCGCCGTCGCCAACGCCACCGACGCCATCCAGGTGCTCGGCGGCTACGGCTACATGCACGAGTACGGCGTCGAGAAGCTGCTGCGCGACGCCAAGCTGACACAGATCTACGAGGGCACCAACCAGATCAACCGCTTCGAGATCATGGAAGCCGTAGCCGCGCAGCGGCGGGCGTAAGGCAATATCGTTGCCTCTTCACGTGGAGGAATGACCATGGCGAGTCGTACGATGCGTGCCGCCCGCTTTCACGGCCCCGGCTTGGCGATTGCGATGGCAGCTATGCCCTATCCCGTCCCCGGCCCTGGCGAGGTGGTCGTTCGCGTTGCCGCCTGCGGTATTTGCGGCTCCGACCTGCACTTCCTCGAAGGCATGCCGGTACCGGCCGGGGTACCGATCACGCTCGGGCACGAACCCGCCGGCATCCTCGAGTCGGCCGGCACCGACGTCAACGAATGGAAACCCGGCGACCGCGTCGCCCTGCACCTCGGCAGCGGTTGCGGCCGCTGCCGCGCCTGCACTGCGGGTCATCCCAACTGCTGCCCGCAGCTGATCGCGCCGGGGCTGCACATCGACGGCGCCTTTGCCGAGGCCATCAAGGTGCCGGCCGGTTGCCTGGTGCGCGTGCCCGACGCCGTCTCGCTGACGGCGGCGGCGGTCGCCACCGATTGCGTCGCCACCCCTTATCACGCACTCACTTGCCGCGCGGGTATGCACCCGGGAGAGCGCGTGGCGGTGATCGGCATCGGCGGTGTCGGCGGGCAAGCCGTGCGCCTGGCAAGCGTGCTCGGCGCCGGCCAGGTGGTGGCCGTCGATCTCTCCGACGTAGCCCTGGCGCGCGCACTGAAGTCAGGCGCGACCGACGCGGTTCACGTTCAGCCCGGTGAGGACCCAGCGCTGCGCCTGCGCGAGCTCTGCGGTGACGGCGCCGATCTGGTGCTGGAGTGTGTTGGAAGTCAGCCGACCGTCGCCAGCGGAGTGCGCGCGCTGCGGCCGGGCGGCCGGCTGATCGCGGTGGGTGTGGGCATGATGCCGCCGCTGATCGATCTGCCCCAGGCGATCTTTTCACTGACGGAGCTGGCCGTGATGGGCAGCTTCGGCTCGCACAAGCAAGACCTGGAAGAAATCTTCCGCCTCGAAGCCGCTGGTATCATCGATATCGAGGCGTCGATTTCCCACCGGCTCGCGCTCGACCAAGTCGCTGAGGGCTTGGAGATGCTGCGCACGAAGAAGGGCGACCCGCAGCGGATAGTCATCGAGATGGGAACTTCGTGACCGCGTCCTCCGGCGCACCCCTTCTTGACACCGTCATCACATCCGTACCACAACCGGGGCCATGCTCACCCGAGTCGATCGAGTTCAGCTTGTTGTCGCCGACCGCCGGGCAGCCGCCGACGCCTTCGCGCGGCTGCTTCGGACCGAGGTGGTGCGCGAGGATCGTCTCGGGCTGTTGGCGGCGCGGCGTTGCGTTCTCCAGTTGGGCACCAGTAATGTGGAGCTACTCGAACCGGACGGCACCGGGCCAGCGGCCGACTTCCTCTCGCACACCAAAGGCGGGCTGTTTGCCGCCGGCTTTGCCACCGCGGACCTCGAGCAACTGCATGCGCACCTCTGTGCCCGCGGCGTTACCCCCGCGGAAGAAGGCGGCCAGCTGTTTCTTGCCCCCGAGGTGCTGCGCCTGCCCGGGCTGCGCGCGGTGATCTCGGCGGAGAGCAACCCGCCGGCGGTGGGATTGGCGCAGCGGCTGTACGAGGTCACGCATCTGGTACCTGACTTCGCGACCATCGTTCAGGAGGCGGCGGCCAACTTCGGCCTCGCCACCGAGCACTTTGCTCCCATCCGTTCAGAGCAGTTCGGCTACGAAGGCGTGCTCACGCTCTTTCATCCCGATCGACTCGATCGGATCGAGATGGTCACGCCGAACGACCTGACGAAGACCATGGGGCGCTTCTTCACCAAACGCGGGCCGAGTCTGTATATGTGCTTCGCCGAGGCGGCTGATCTTGCCCCGATCGTGGCCCGGCTGCGCGAGCAGGCCCCGCACGATTGGACCGGTGCGCCCGATACGCTCTTCATCCACCCCAGAGCGCTCGGCGGCATGATGCTCGGCGTCAGCCGCACGACCTTCGCGTGGACATGGTCCGGCCGCCCGGAGCGCGTAGTGACGTAGATTAACAATCGGCGTTACCGGGGCGGCGGATGGCTCATAGTGCTCGGCGCCTTTGACGCGCCGGCCGCAAGCTGGTTTAACCGCGCTCATGGCTGACGCGATCAACCTCACCATGCCGCTCGAAGAGGCGATGCGGACGCAGCGGGCGATTCGGCGCCTGAAGCCGGACCCGGTCGACGACGCTCTCGTGCTGCATCTCATCGAGTTGGCGCTCAAGGCGCCGAGCGGGAGCAACCAACAGAACTGGGAGTTCGTCGTCGTCAGAGATCGCACGGTGAAAGCGCGGCTGGCCTCGCTGGCGCGGATCCCTTGGCGCTTCTACGCCGGGCTCGGCCGCTGGGTGGCACGCCATGACCCGAAGGCGCTACGCATGCTCGATGCGGTACAGTGGCAGGTGGATCACTTCGAGGAGATCCCCGTCATAGTGGTGGCCTGCCTGCGCGGGCTGCGCCTGCCGTTTCCGCCCATCCTGGCGACCGGTTACTATGGCTCGATCTATCCGTCGGTGCAGAACCTCCTGCTCGGCGCGCGTGCGGCGGGCCTGGGGGCCACGCTCGTCACCATGCCCTTGTGGAGCACCTGGCTCGCGCGCCGGGCGCTGGGTTTACCGTGGAACGTATCGCCGTGCGCCATGGTGCCGCTCGGTTGGCCGAGGGGCCGCTACGGTCCGACCACTCGCCGGTCTGTCGGCGACGTGGTGCACTTGAATCGCTACGGAAATCGGCGAGCATGACATCCAACGATCGCCGAGTAGGCGGGAGTGCACGCAGCGCTGTTATCATCGGCGGCGCCTTCTGTGGTAAGGGACGGGCGGTACGGTCGATGCGACGGTGGCTGACAGCGATACTGCTGCTCGGGTTGGGCGGAAGGGCGATGGCGCAGACACCGCCTCCTGCGTTCAGTTACTTCAAGTGCCTGTGCCAGGCCGGCAGTGCCGCGCTGGCGCCGACACCGAGTCTGCTTGGTCCCTCAGTGTCCAGTTGGCGGGGAACTGCTTACGCGCTGTCGGATACGGACGCCCAGATTAAGGCCAAGAACGCCTGCCTGGCCGAGAGCCACGGCGGCTGGTCCATTTGCGATAGCTGCCGTTGCTACAAGTAGCTCCCGAGCTGCGGGCTGCACGTCTGCCGCACGCGGCCGCATGTGCGGTAAGCCATACGCAATGCGGCGGCCGCAGACAGTCCCGGAGGGCGGATCGCCGGGCCAACACGCCCGGTGAGCGCGTGCGACAAGCTGGAGTGTTGCGTGGCCAGTGAACAACCGAGTGTGGCACGTATTTCGTAAGCTAGGCCGCCCCATGCCGACCTACCGACCCGATGCGACTTTCCGTTCCGACTTACAGAGTCTAGAGGTTCTGGCCCGGCGCGGGCCGCGGCCGAGTGATCTCGGCGATCTGCGCTTAGTTCTGCGTGACGTTGGTCTCACGGCCACAAGCCCGGGCTACTTGGTCACGGTAAGCATCGACGGCACCGGCAACCCCCCGGCGCGGTTGCACGCCGAATCGTGGGAGAGCGGCGCTCAGCTGGGCCGCTGCTTACCGGCGGTGATCTATGAGAGCCGGGGAACGACGCCGGCATTTCTGGACGCGCGCATGATTGTGTTCGCGGCGCGCGGTGAGTTGTTGAGTGCAGCCGACGTAGAGAGCCGAGTGTTGCTGAGCGCGGGCTTCAGCGCCGTCGAGCGCGCCTTGATCTCACTGGCAACCCCATATGCGCCGGCAATTCGTGCCACCGCCGTCCTGGCCGACACGCTGGTGAGCTTGGTCGGCACCGTGCTCGGGCTCTCACCCCAGGCTCAACGAGGCTATCTCGCGGCCTGCTTTGTGTGGGAGGCAGGCTTGCAGCCCGCGCGCCACGTTGTGCGAGCAGGTGAGGCGCTCTTCGATCTCGAGATTCAGTGCGGCACCGCCCGCGCCGGCAGTGGGAAAGCCGACAACGACAGCACCAGCTAGTACTCAGCGCGGGCGCCGCTGCGCGGCCTCGGCGGCGGCTTGTTGCGGGGTGACGATGAGCGAGGTCTCAGCTCGCGCCTGTTCTTGCTCGGCCGCGGCTTGGAAGAGAAAGGCGACACTGGCACGCACGAGCTGCTCGCAGAAAGCAATGCCACGCCCGCCGTGGGCGCTGTCCACGAGTGCGAGCGCCACCGCACACGCCCGTTGCGCCGCCAGCTCGCGCCGCGTGGCCGCGAAGTAGTACGCCATCGTGTAGAGCCGGCGGCACCAGCTCTCCTGCCAGTGCCCGCCGAACAGCTCCTCCACCGCCTGTTCCATGGCGACGCGGAAGCGGTCCTTTTGCTGTGAGGGACTGAGCACGAGCGGGCTGTCATTGGCCGCCGCCAACGCTTCGAGGTAGGGCTTCAATGCCTCCTCTTCGAAGAACCAGGTGCGCAACTCCTTCTCTTCAAACAGCGCCGGCGAGTCGGCCAGCAACGCCGCATCCGCCCGAATCGCCGCGGCTTCAAGGTGCGAGAAAATGAGCGGCGGCAGGTCGGTGGCGGCGGGCAGCTTCACGATCTGGTTGCGCAGGCCGGGATAGTCGGCAACTACCGGCGTGCCCCGCTGCTGCGCCCAGCCAAAGGCCCGGTGGATGAGGAAGTCGCAGTAGCGCCACTCGGTCTCGACCATCCGGATCTCGTGTTTGTCCTCCAGCTCCTGGCGCAGCTCGCGCACCGCCCTGCGTGTGACCTGGTTGAGCGCAACCTCACGCAGGCCGGCGGGGTCGTTGATCATCGCGAGGAAGTGGGCCACGCCGCTCGGCAGTTGCCGCACCAGCCACACCAATTGGTCGCCGCGGCCGTCGATCGCGGACAGGTACCCCTCGATCTGCGGCGCGAGCGCGGGGACCGGCGCCGTCGTGCCCGGCTGGGCCGGCCGGGAGATACCACGCTGTTCGAGGCGATAGAGCGCCCGCTTCACCTCCTTGTGCACCAGCTTGTCGGCGGTGCGGGCGTCGATCTCAAGCAGCAGAGCCACGCTGCTATCCGCAGGCTGCGCCCCGAGTCGGGCAGCAAGGGCGAGATCGGCGGCCGGGTCACGATGTGCGTGCGCGCGCAGCTCGCCGGCGTCGGCCTGCGCCCCCACGCCCCACTGCGCCAGCAACTGCTCACCCCGGCGCACGCAATCTTCCCGCTCTGGTTTCGCCATTGCTAACTCCGCAACCACGCCCACTCTAAACCGGCCGCGGCCGGCTGTCGAATCCCCAGCCGATAATCGCGCCGAAGCCGGGTCTTCGGCCATCATTAGCCCTAAGAGAGCGGGCCGTTGTCGCAGATGTGCGCGGCGATCTTCTTCGCCTGGGCCAGAGCCTGACCCTTGGGGAACACCCGACCAATCGGACCGAAGTCCAGTGCCTCATCGGCTGTGACATGTAGCCCGGTGAGCAGGATCTCGGCCGCCAAAGTGTGGGGAAGATGATCGGCTTGATCGGACGGTTGCAGCGCAGCAGTGCCTGCCAGTGAATGTCCGGCACTTCGGACATCAGCTTCATGAACTCGTCGTCCGTTCCCCCGGCCCCCATGGCCTTGAGCTCGGCCCCGGCGCGTCACTTTCGGCCATGGGCCTCGGCCTGACAGTACGCAGTACTGTCAGACCGGTGAGGATTTGCCCGGTCGGCTGCACGTTACCCACAGATTTGTCGCACACCCGGTGAGGAAGCTTGCCTGCGCAGTCCTCGAAAGTACGTCGACAAGCGAGTATCCTGCTTTGACGATGAGCAACCGGAAGTGAGGCATGGAACGAGCGATACCTCGTCGAGGCAGAATCCCCGTTTCACGCGGCCGCTGCCTGCAACGGTGACGTTATGACGTTCACATCCGACGAAGGTGCAAACGAATGAGCGGTGCAGCCGGCCCGGTCACCTTGCTGTTCACCGATCTGGTGAACTCCACCGAGCTGCTGCAGCAGCCCGGCGACGACCGGGTGCAGCGCGTCTTGCGGGCGCACCACAAGTTGCTGAACAAGGCGACCGCGGCGCACGGCGGGCAGGAGGCGAGGTGGCTGGGCGATGGGTTGCTGGCCGTGTTCATGTCCGCCACCGACGCCGTGCGCTGCGCCATCGCCTTGCAGCAGGCCGCACGCCAGCGCGCGGCGGGCGAGCGGCTGTCGATTCGCGTCGCCTTGCACATCGCCGAGACGCTGCGCGAAGAGACCGACTACTTCGGCACGCCGGTGGCGATTGCGCGCCGTCTGTGTGCTCGTGCCCAGGGCGGACAGATCCTGTGCAGCGGGCTCATGGCAGGACTGGTGGCTGAGCGGCAGGCCTCCACGTTGCGCGATTGTGGGCTGCTCGAGCTGCCGGGACTTGCGGCACCAGTCACTCTCAATGAGATCCTCTATCGCCACGACGAGCCGGCGGCATTGCTGACGCGTCCGCCGTTCGTGGGGCGTGCGGCCGAGCTGGCGAAGCTCACACACGCCCTGGAGGAGGCGCGCGCCGGGCATGGCGGATTGGTGCTGCTGGCAGGCGAGCCCGGCGTCGGCAAGACGCGCTTGACCGAGGAGTTCGGCGAGTCGGCAGCCGAGCTCGGCGCACTCGTGCTGTCCGGGCGGTGCTACGAGGGCGAATGGGCGCCGCCGTACGGGCCGTTTGCGGAAGCGATTGCGGCCTACACGCGCACCGCGGAGCCCGAACAGCTGCGGCAGGATCTCGGGCTCGGCGCGCCGCCCATCGCCCGCCTGGTCGCCGCGGTGCGCGAGCGCTTGCCGGACATTCCAGAAGCAGTGGCCCTGCAACCAGACGAGGAACGGTTTCGCTTGCTCGATGCCGTGAGCCAGTTCTTGTTCGCTACTGCCGCGCGCAAGCCCGTCGCGCTCATCGTCGACGACCTCCACTGGGCAGACAAGGGCAGCATCACCATGCTGCGCCACGTGGCCCGTTTTGCGCCACGCAATCGCCTCCTCATCCTCGGTGCGTATCGCGATTCGGAAGTCGATCGCTCGCATCCGCTCACCGAAGTACTGGGCGCATTGCCGCGCGAGACGATGTGCGAGCACCTGCAGCTAAAGGGGCTCGAGCGCGACGCGGTGGAGGAGCTTCTGGAGACAATCGCCGACCAAGAGGTACCGGATGCGCTGGTCGCCGCCCTCAGTGCGGAGACCAGCGGCAATCCCTTCTTCATCCGCGAGGTGCTGCTGCATCTCGTGGAGGAGGGAAAGATCTTACGCCGCGAAGGGCGGTGGGTTTCGGACCTCGCCATCGCGGAGATGGCAATCCCGGAGGGGGTCAAGCAGGTCATCGGCCGGCGCCTGGCGCGCCTGTCTGCTGCCACGCAGAATCTGCTGACCACAGCGGCGGCATTCACCGGAGGGTTCCACCTCGCCATTGCGGGGCGCGTGGCTGGACTCGACGAGGCAGCGACTCTGGACGCGGTGGACGAAGCGCTGGCGGCGCAGGTGCTGCAGCGGGGCAGCGATCCGCAGAGCTTTGACTTCGTTCATGCGCTCATCCGCCACACGCTGTATGCGGCGCTGAGCCCGCCCCGCCAGGTGCGTCTACACCGCCGGATCGCCGAGACCATGGAAGATGCGTACGGCGACCCGTCGACAAGCCTGTCCCGAGCCGAGTCGAGGGGCTCAGTGCGGGACGGGTTGTCGGCGCACGCCGCGGAGATCGCCGAACAGTATTACCGCAGCGCCGCGCTGCCCGGGGCCGAACGGGGCGTCGCTCATTGCCTGCGCACCGCCGAACAAGCGGAGCGGGCTGCCGCCTTCAGTGAGGCAGCAATGTATCTGCACATGGCCGTCGAGCTGTTGCCGAGCAGTGATCCACAGCGAGCGCGTCTTATCGCCCGTCTCGGATTGGCACTGGCGTGGAGTCTCACCTTCGAGGAGGCAGTGAAGGTTGCGGGCGAGGCGGGTGAGTTGCTGGCGGCAACGGAGGGGAACGCGGCTGCCGCTGACTACCTGGCAACAGCGACGCGGGCGACGGCATGGGCAGGCTCGATGTCTAGTGCCTGGGAATTGGCCGAGCGCGGAATGGGTTATGTCGGCAGACGGCGGGACGCAACGTGGGCATTGCTCCGGGCGATGCACCTCCTGCGCCAGGAAGCGACGGATCCAACAAACCCAGGCATCCGATTGGACACGCCCGAACGTCGTGAACTGGTCGCTGTCGTTCGAGCCCTACCTCCAGAAGAGGGCGGAAGGATAATGTCCAACGAGTTCCTCGGCGCGGCCGCCTTTGATTCACGGCAGGACGTTCTGCAAACCGCAGGCAGCCAGGCCGGGCACCTGATGAACCTTGCAGGTGAATTCCGTCGCGCCCTCCCACTCTGGGAGCGTAATGCCCAAGACAACGAACGGCAAGGTTGCATCGCCACTGCCGCTGGGCAGTGGCCCCTGGCCGCCATATGCCATTTTGCACTCGGCAACCTGTCAATGGCACGCGCCGCATACCACCGCGGGGCGGGGCTGGCGGCTCGGCTGGCAAGCGCGACGATATGGGCCGGAAACTTCGCGGGAGCGCGATTTGTGGAGTGCTTGGTTGTGGAACAGGGCTGGGAGAGCTTGCTTGAGCACGAAGCATTCCTCCAGGAGTCGCCTGCGGATGACCACTCTTCACTTGCGGCGTTCCGTGCCGGCGCAATGCGCCTGTGCGTCCGGTTCGGCAGATCCGAAGAGGCATTGCGGTTTCTGGAGACGTTGCTCGCTGCGGTCGAGCGTGCGCCGGGATGCGCCTTAGGCTACGTGGGCATCACCTGCGGTGCCGCCGAGACGCTATGGCGATTGGAGCGCACGGACCACATTGAAGTCATTGAGCACAACCTGCGGGACAAGGTCATCGCCCCAGACTTCCGGACACCGATGCACGACGGACGACTTGCCGTGGCGCAGCTGTGTGCGCTGCGGGGTCATCACGACGAGGCAGTCGAGTGGTTCGCGAGGGCGCGTGCCGTCCTCGACGAGCAAGGCGCCCGGCCGCTGCGCGCCATCGTCGACTACGACGAGGCGCTGATGTATGCGCGCCGCGGCGCTGCCGGGGACGCGGAACGCGCCGCACCGCTGTTGGAAGCGGCCATCGAACAGTTCCGCGCTATCGGCATGCCCGGCTGGATCAAGCGGGCGGAGGAATTGCTTCGCGTCAGCCGGCAGTCGGTGGTGAGCAGTGAGGAGCGGGACGAGGATCAGCGCTCGGATGTCAGCAACCGACAACCAGAAACCAGGAACCAGAAACCATGGACCAGAGACGACGAACCAGGGACCAACCTGTTCCGCAAGGAAGGCGACTATTGGACCATTGCCTTCGCGGGCTCGACCTTTCGCCTGAAGGATGCGAAGGGCCTGCATTACCTCGCGTACCTGCTACGCCATCCTGGCCAGGAATTTCATGCGCTGGACCTGATGACGCAGGTGTCAGGTTTCGGGGGCCAGGTGTCAGGGGCTGACAGCCAGAGGCGGGGGGCTACCAGTAGGGCCCGCGGAGCATCGCTGGATCCGCAGGCGAAGTTGGAATACAGGCGCCGGCTCGACGATCTGCGCGACGAGTTGGCCGAGGCCGATCACAACAGCGATCTGGGGCGGGCCGCCAAGGCGCGCGCCGAGATGGAATCCATCGCCGAGCAGCTCGCCGCCGCCGTCGGTCTCGGCGGCTGTGATCGCCCGGTCGGCGCCGACGCCGAGCGCGCCCGGCTGACGGTGACCAAGGGCATCAAGGCAGCGCTAGGGAAGATTCGCGCGAACCACCCGCAGTTGGCGCGCCACTTCGCCGCCAGCATCAGAACCGGGTACTTTTGCAGCTATACCCCCGATCCGCAGCGACCGGGGCCGTGGGTACAATAGCGCCATCGGCAGCGACGGCTGCCGTGGCCTCTTTCGTTTTGCGTCCATTTGTACCCGCTGAGAGCACATTGTGCCGTGACTTTTCACGCCTGAGTCATCAGAGATGCGCTCGGGCGACACAACAACGCGTCGGCGGTCCCCTCCGCGAGCCGGCGGTCGAAATCCGGGAACCCACCTGTTCCAGAGGGAAGGCGAGTACTGGACCATCGTATACGCTGGGGTAACGCTGCGCTTGCGGAACACCAAGGGGCTACACTGCGTGGCCTGGCTCCTGGGCCGCCCCGGCGAGCGCATTCCGGCGGCGGCGCTCCTCCTGGACTGCGATGGACCATCTCACCGGCCGGCTGCGAGCGCCGAGCAGTCTCGCGTCACGGTCACCAAGCGCATCAAGGCCGCGCTCCTGAAGATAGGCGAACACCATCCCTCGCTCGGGCACCACCTCACCACCTGCATCAAGACCGGCCACTTCTGTACCTACACTCCCGATCCCGAGCGGTCCGTCGCCTGGGTGCTGCGATGACAATCGTGACATGCCCCGAAACCGCGCCCGATGCGCGAAAGGAAAACACGCCTATGAAAGGCTTCGCTCAGCGCGGGCTGCCGCCCGCAACCCAAACGCTGTCGCCCGATTCGTCATACCCGCGAAAGCGGGTATCCAGGCGGATGTGCCGCCTACCGGAACGTCGGATGGATTCCCGCCTGCGCGGGAATGACGGGGGGAAGGTGGGGACGAGGAGCGAAATTCTACGCGCCGTGCGAACGCTTTCGGAATTCGTAAATCAGGTCCTCAGTGCCTCGATCGCTCGCGCTATCGCCGCCATGTGCGTGGCTGTCTTCGTCATCACGGCGCACACGGCGCATGCCGGGATCAATGTCTGGACGAGCCATGGCCCGCCCGGCGGGACGGTCCTCGCCCTCGCCATCGATCCCAGCGCGCCCAGCACGCTCTATGCGGGGACGTACAGCAGCATCTTCAAGAGCACCGACGCGGGCGCGACCTGGGGCGTGGCTGGCGCAGGGCTGCCCAATGATGTCCACGTCTTCAGCCTCGCCATCGATCCGGGCACGCCCAGCACGCTCTACGCGGGGATGTACGGCGGCTTCGGCGGCGTCTTCAAGAGCACGGACGCGGGCGCGACCTGGGGCGCGGCTAGCGCAGGGCTGCCCAATGATGCCTACGCCTACGCCTACGTCTTCGCCCTCGCCATCGATCCCAGCACGCCCAGCACGCTCTATGCGGGCACGTACAGCGGCGTTTTCAAGAGCACGGACGCGGGCGCGACCTGGGGTGCCACGGGTCCGATCTACTACCCCAGCATTAAGCTGGTCATCGATCCCAACACGCCCAGCACGCTCTACGCGGTGACGAACGACCTCGAGGAGGGCTTCGGCGGCGTCTTCAAGAGCACGGACGCGGGGGCGACCTGGGGCGCGGCGGTAGCCGGTCGGAACGTCCGTGCCCTGGCCATCGATCCCAGCGCGCCCAGCACGCTCTATTCTGGGACGTACGGCAGCGGCGTCCTCAAGAGCACGGACGCAGGCGCGACCTGGGGCGCGGCTAGCGCAGGGCTGCCCAGTGATGTCTTCGCCCTTGCCATCGATCCCAACACGCCCAGCACGCTCTACGCGGGGACGGGCGGCGGGGTCTTCAAGAGCACGGACGCGGGCGCGACCTGGACGGCCTTCAACGCGGGCCTGACTAATACCAGTGTCCTAGCCCTGGCCATCGATCCGATAACGCCCAGCAAGCTCTACGCAGGGACAAACGGCGGCGGCGTGTTTGCGATTGAACAAGTCGCCACGTGCGCCGGCGACTGCAACATCGATGGCACCGTTACAGTCGATGAGCTGGTCACCGGCGTCAACATTGCACTGGGCACTCGGCCAGTCGGCGCGTGTCCTACGTTCGATGTTGGCAACGACGGTCAGGTGACCGTGGACGAGCTTATCGCGGGGGTGAACAACGCCCTGAACGGCTGCCCGGCCGAGGTTCTGTCGGGCACTCTCTTGGTGACGGATGACGTCGGGAACAAGCTGTACACGCTCGACGCGGCGACCGGGGATGTACTGGCGTCGGCGGACACGGGGGAGGTGCCCGTCGGTGTGGAGAAGGCCAACGGGAAGGTGTACGTGGCCAACGAAGAGTCGGACACCATCTCGGTCTTCGAATCGGCGACGCTCTCCCCTTTGACCGTGATCCCCGCCTGCGACGGCCCGCATCACGCGGCCGCTTCGCCCGATGGCACCCGCTTCTACGCGGCCTGTGTCGGCACCAACAAGGTCGCGGTGGTCGACACCGAGACCGATACCCTGGTCGGGCTGCTGACCTCAGGCGAGCCAGGTGCGGGGACGCACGCGCCGTGGCCGACCAAGGACGGCGAGCGCCTGTGGGTGGCGAACCACGGGACCAACGACATCACCGAGATCGATCTGCAGACGGGCGCGATCCTCAGGGTGATTCCGACCAGGGCCGAGCCCAACGAGGTGGTGGTGCCGGCCGACGCCAAGACCGCCTACGTCTCGGTTCCCCTCCTGGGCGGGATGATGGTGTACGACCTGGAGACCAACCAGCTGGTGGCCGAGTTGACGAGGTTCGCCCCGGCGTTCCTGATGCTGAGCAGCGACGACAAGACGATCCTCTCGTCGTGGGCGGGCTTCTACGCCCCGACAGCGGTGGCGATCTTCGATACCGAGACGCTCACTTCGGTCGACGTCACCCTGCCCGGATTTCTGGCCACGCACACTGACCTTACGCCGCACGCCAAGTTCGGCTTCGTGTCGCTGGTGGGCCCGCAAAGCGGCATCGCCGTGGTGGACATCGACGCGGCGGCGCTCCACGCGTTCTACCCAATCCCCGGTATTGTTCGGCCCCACGGCG